>NZ_JBYCLE010000202.1:0-26521 GCF_057473765.1 Mycobacterium sp. TH-M106
CTTCGATCTCATCGGTGCAGCGCCCGGCGCGAGCCAACGCGTCGTCGTGGGCCTGGGCGGAACGACACGCCAGCGGCTCGGCCAGCTCCGGCATCGCCGCGCGAATCGTGTCCGGCGCCCCGGGCAGCGTCGAGCGGCCCTTCTCCACGAACAACACCCGCCGCCCCGCACGGGCCAGCCGATAACCCAGCATCCCGCCGCCCATACCGGTACCCACAACAACCACGTCCCACACAACGCGTTCCGCCTCGCGCGCAGCCAGCCCGTCAGCCAAAACCGAACTCCTCTACACATGATGGGCCCGACCAGCGCGAATCGTGACCGTACCACCGCGTGCCAATGATAGGCATATTCCGGTACGCCCAGACGAGCGTCGAAAATCAGGGATAATGACCGACGCCGCAGACAGACCAAAACAGACCAAAACAGACCAAAACAGACCAAAACAGACCAAAACAGCCTGGTCTGCCACAACAGAAAGGCTCAGGCTCGCGATGAAGTTTGTGCTGGCGGCCTATGGAATGCGTGGCGATGTCGATGGCTGCGTTGTTGTCGGCCGTGAGCTGGCCCGCCGCGGGCACGACGTGCGCATGGCGGTGCCGCCCAACCTGGTCGGCATCGCCGAGGCGGCTGGGCTTTCGACGGTCGCTTACGGGCTGGATTCGGCGACCGTTCTGGATGCGCAGCGCAGCTACTGGACGTCCCTGTTGCGCAGACCCTGGAGGGTCGGGGACCTGAACCGGTCGGGGCGCGAAATCGGGGAGCACACCGCCCAGTGCTGGCAGGAGATGACGACGACGCTGGTGTCGCTGGCCGGCGGCGCTGACCTGCTGATCTCCGGTCCGCTTTTCGAGTCGCCGGTGGCCAACGTCGCGGAGTATTACGACCTTCCGTTGGCCGCGCTGCATTACATCCCGCTGCGGCCCAACGGCCAGCTGCTGCCATTCGTGCCGGCGCCGGTGGCCCGCAGGGTGATGACGGCGAACGACTGGCTGTCATGGCGCACGATGAGGAAGGTCGAGGACGGACAGCGCCGTGAACTGGGCTTGCCGCAGGCCGGCGGTCCCGCGCCGCGGCGGATCGCCGAGCGGAGATCGCTGGAGATTCAGGCCTACGACCAGGTGTGTTTTCCCGGGCTGGCAGACGAATGGGCCAAATTCGATGGCCGGCGGCCGTTTGTCGGCGCGCTGACGATGGAGTCGCCGGTAGATGCCGACGAGGAGATCGAGTCGTGGATTGCCGACGGGACACCGCCGATTTACTTCGGTTTTGGCAGCATAACGGTCGGGTCTGCCGCCGATACGCTGGCCATGATCGGCTCGGCCTGTGCGCAGTTAGGTGAGCGGGCGTTGGTCAGCGCCGGCGGGACCGACTTTGGACACGCCGCCGGGGCCGCCCGTGCCCCCCAGTTTGAGCACGTCAAGGTGGTAGGAGCGGTGAAGTACGCGACGATCTTCCCGGCCTGCCGCGCAGTCGTGCACCACGGTGGCTCGGGCACCACCAACGAGAGCCTGCGCGCCGGGGTCCCCACGTTGGTCCTGTGGACGTTGCCCGATCAGCCGCTGTGGGGGGCTACCGTCAAACGGCTGAAAGTGGGTACCTCCCGGCGCTTTTCGAGCACGACCGAGACATCGTTGGTCGCCGACCTGCGCCGGATCCTGGCCCCGCAGTACCGCACCCGGGCCCGCGAGATCGCCGCTCGGATGACCAAACCCGCCGACAGCGCTGCAGCCGCCGCTGATCTTGTCGAAAACTTCGCCCGCGTGCGCCGTGGTGGTTGATGCTGGGAGGTGCCGATGAAATTTGTGCTGGCTTTCTATGGAACCCGCGGTGACGCCGAGCCCGGTCTCGCCGTCGGGCGTGAGCTGCAGCACCGCGGGCACGACGTGAACATGGCCGTCGCACCCGACCTCATTGGCTTCGCCGAGTCGGCTGGGCTTGCGGCGGTCGCCTACGGACCTGATTCGCAAACGGCGCTGGCGCGAGATTTCGGAGCGAACCTCTTCAAGGATTTCCTGCGCGGCGGGTCGACGGTAAAGGATTTGACAAGGTTGTGGCGCGAATACCGGGCGTTCGTTTCCCAGTGCTGGGTGGAGATGACCACGACGCTGATGTCGCTAGCGGACGGGGCCGACCTGCTGTTCACCCACCAGATTTTCGAGGATGGCGCTGCCAACGTCGCGGAGTATTACGACATTCCGTTGGCCACGTTGCATTACTTCCCGATACGGGAGAACGGCCAGCTTCTGACGTCGTTGCCGGCGCCGCTGGGTCGCTTCGCGATGACGGTGTTCTGGTGGGTGTCGTCAAGCGTGTTCGGCAAGCTCGAGGACGCGCAGCGCCGTGAACTGGGCCTACCGAAGGCAACAGGCCCCGCGCCGCGACGGATCACCGAACGCGGAGCGCTGGAAATCCAGGCCTACGACCAGGTGTGCTTTCCTGGGCTCGCCGGCGAATGGGCGAAATTTGATGGTCAGCGGCCCTTTGTCGGCCCGTTGACGCTCCAGTTGCCGACGGCTGCCGACGAGGAGGTCGCGTCCTGGATTGCCGCGGGAACGCCGCCGATTTGCTTCGCTTTTGGAAGTATGTCGATAGATTCTCCAGCCGACATGCTTGCCATGATCGGCGCCGCCTGCGCGCAGTTGGGCGAGCGGGCTTTGGTATGCGCCGGCTCGACTGACTTCAGCGATGTCCCGCATTTCGAGCACGTCAAGGTGGTTGATGCGCTCAAGTACGTGGCGATCCTTCCAAGCTGCCGTGCGATCGTGCACCACGGCGGCGTAGGCACCACGGCAGCGGGCCTGCGCGCCGGAATCCCCGCATTGATCTGTTGGGCAGCGCCCGACCGGCGGATGTGGGGGGCTACGGTCAAACGGCTGAAAGTGGGTACCTCCCGGCGCTTTTCGAGCACGACCGAGAAATCGTTGGTCGCCGACCTGCGCCGGATCTCGGCCCCGCAATACCGCACCCGGGCCCACGAGATCGCCGCTCGGATGACCAAACCCTCTGACAGCGTTGCGGCCGCGGCCGATCTGGTCGAAGATTTCGCCCGCCGCGAGCGTGTCGGCTGATCGGCTGTGTCGAGTCCGTAACCGCTGCCTTTCAGGTCGATAGCACGCGTGTTGTACTAGGCTGGCCTGCGGGTGAGCCGGAGACGGTCCCGGCTTTCATTTCGCAGGACGCGCACCGGAACCTGAAGGGCTGGGATCTATGGCTGATGGCGTGTTCGGGCGCAGCGACGCCGAGATCGACCTGTTGGTGCGGGGCATGCGGTCGGGGATCGCGGTGGTGGGCTTTGGCTACATCGGCACGGTGATCGGTGCGGTGCTGGCCGATCGCGGCTGGCCGGTAACCGGGATCGACGTGCGGCAAAGCGTCGTCGACGAGATCAACCTCGGCAAGAGCACCGTGCCCGAGCCGGGGCTTTATGAGCTGGTGTCCAACAATGTCCGCGTGGGCCGGCTTGGTGCCACCACCGACTTCGGCGCCGTCGCCGACAATGACTTCGTCATCGTGACCGTCGGTACGCCGCTGGGTGCGGGCTTCGAGCCGATCGTCGACGACATCAAGGCAGCCGCGTACGCGGTGGGGGAGCATCTGCATGCCGGGCACCTGGTCATCCTCAAAAGCACGGTGCCCCCCGATGCCACCGAAAAGCTGGTTCAGCCGATCCTCGAGCAGACCTCGGGGCTGCGAGCCGGGGTCGACTTCGGGTTGGCGTTCTGCCCGGAACGGCTGGCCGAAGGTCAGGCCATCCAGGAGCTGACGTCGATCCCGATGGTCATCGGTGCTGTCGACGAGCGCAGCGCTCGTGCCTGCTCTGCCCTGTGGCGACACGCCCTGGGGGTGGACTGCATCGTCGTCGACGATCCGCGGACCGCGGAGATGGTCAAGCTCGCCGACAACCTCTGGATCGACCTGAACATCGCGCTGGCCAACGAACTGGCCAAGGTCTGTGACGGGCTCGGCATGGACGTGCTGCAGGTCATCGAGGCGGCCAACTCCATGCCGAAGGTCGGCCAGAAGGTGAACATTCTGCGGCCGAGCATGGGCGTCGGCGGCTACTGCCTGACCAAGGACCCGTGGTTCGTCAACCATCTGGGCGGCTCACTCGGGTTGGACCTGGCAATTCCGCGGACCTCCAGAAGTGTCAACGACACCATGCCCGCCTACACCTACGGGCTGCTCACCCAGCTCCTCGCCGATCAGGGCAAAGTGATTGGTACCAGCAGGATTGCGGTGCTGGGCATCGCCTTCAAGAACAACACCGGCGATTGCCGGCTCACCCCGACCAAGCCCGTCGTCGCCTTGCTCGAGGAGTCTGGTTGCAGTCTTTCGGTCCATGATCCGTGGGTGGCCGACGAAGAGGCCCGCACGGTGACCAACGTGCCGCTGACCGCGGACATCGAGTCAGCGGTCGAGGGTGCCGATGCGCTGGTGGTGCTCGCGGGGCATCGAGAGTTCCACCAGATCCCGCTGGCCCGGCTCGCCGACTTGGTGGCGGCTGGGTGCGTGTTCCTCGATGGACGCAACAGCTTCGATCCGGCAGCGGTGCGGGCCGCCGGCTTCGTCTACAAGGGCATAGGTCGATAAGAAAGGGCATTCATGTCCAATGTCGTCGTGACGGGCGGCTATGGCCTCATCGGGTCGCACTTGGTGTCGGCATTGCTGAACCGCGGGGACCGCGTCACGGTTTTCGACCTCGCCAAAGACACCCGCGACAGCGATATCGACTTCGACCGGCACCCCAACTTCCGGTTCGTGCGCGGCGACGTCACCGACCTGGCCGCGCTCGAAAGGGGCTTGACTCCCGACGTCGACACGGTCTTTCACCTGGCCGCAGTCGTCGGTGTCGAAAACTATCTCAAGGATCCGCTGCGGGTTCTCGACGTCAACGTGACCGGCACCCGCAACGTCCTCGAGCTGAGCCGTCGGCACGGCACCCGCGTGCTGTTCGCCAGCACTTCTGAGGTGTTCGGGAAGAATCCGAACCCACCGTTCGCCGAGGACGACGACCGCGTCCTCGGTTCGACAAGGACCGCGCGGTGGAGCTACAGCACCAGCAAGGCCATGGCCGAGCATCTCGTTTTCGCGATGCACGCGGCTTACGGGCTGCCGGTGACGGTGATTCGCTACTTCAACGTCTACGGCCCGCGGCAGAATCCGATCTTCTTGATTTCGCAGAGCATCCACCGGATCCTCAATGGCCGCCGGCCGTTGGTCTACGACTCGGGTGCCCAGACCCGGTGTTTCACCTACGTCGACGACGCCGTCGCCGGCACTCTGCTGGCATCGGAGAGCAGCGCGGCGATCGGAGAGGCCTTCAATATCGGCAGTATGACCGAGACGACTGTGGGTGACGCTGTCGCGCTGGCGATCAAGATCGCCAATGTCGACTCAGTCTCTGAGGCCGAACTCATCGACACCGCAACGCGTTACGGGGATCGCTACGAGGACATCCCGCATCGCATCCCCGATTCGACCAAGGCGCAGCGGGAGCTGGGATGGCGCCTGCAGGTCGACCTCGAGGAGGGAATCCGCCGCACCATCGATTGGGCGCGGGCCAACCCGTGGTACCTCGAAGGAGCTGCGAGACGCGGCGCGCAGGGTTTCGGCGTCGAATCAAACGACGCCATAGCCAAGACGTTTAGCGGCGCCGGCGATACGACCGGCTAGATCGGGATGGGCTAGCGGCAGCGATACTTTCGGCCGGGCCGGCATTGCTGATGCGGCCGGCGTGAACAGCGCCAGGCACGGGTCTCCGGCGAATCGGCTGTTGTAGCGTAGGCCGTCGAGGTCGGGGAATGCCTCGGTGATATGCCGGGCCCACTGCTGGGTCACGGCGTGCGGAGCTGTCGAGACGGCGAAGGTGCCGCCGACGCGCGTGGCCCATGCTCCCTGGCTGTCGGTGGCAAGATCGAGGACGGTGAGCGGGCGCGTGAAGGACATTCCGGTTAGGTATGGGCGCCGGCGTTCACGGTCAATCGTCCGGTCCACTTGGTAGGCCTCGCCCAGCGCGGCGCACGGGGTCGATGCCCCGTACCAGACGCCATACTGCTCATGGTCCCTTTTGGGGAGGGGATGGGGGTCGAACCGGAGCACCGGCCCGAAAGTGCGCAGCGCGTTCCACGCGAGGATGTGCTCGCCCTCGGTGCGGTGGACGCGCCACCAGATTTCGTCGACGCCGATCGCGCGCGTTTCGTCGTTGTTGATGCCCAGTGGTCGCAGTAGGTGTGGTGGTGGCGGTTCCGGCAGCATGGGGCCGACGGTCACGCCGTAGCCCATTCGCCGATTTCGATCAGCTCCAGGACGGGCTCGACGGATTGGCCATGCAGTAGCCACTCCCGCACCGACTTCGGTTGGCCGGCGATTCGCAGTTCGGGCTGGGGCGTCATGAGAAATCCGGCCACCGCGGTGGCGTGCAAGTCCCTGGCGAGCAAGGTGGGCAGCACCTCGTCGAGGCCACGGACCTGCTTGAGCTTCAGTGGCTGGTGCCGGTCGACGGATTCGAACTGAATCGCGGGGTACACCCACTTACCGCCGTCATCGATTGCCCATAGCGTGTGGGCGAGGCGGCGTTGCCGTACGCGGGAGTCGTTGACGCCCAGCCCTTCTCTGACCTCGGCGGCAGTGTAGGCGGTGCTGTACAAACGGGCCATGTGTGCGGTGACGTCGGCCGCGATCTCGGCATACGCTTCTGGATCTGCGGTGAAGCCGGCATCATCGAGCAGTCGGGCTTCGTTGGCGGTGAGTGTTGCCGCCCACGGCCGATGTGCGGGGAGTGTCTTGAGGGCTGCGATCAGGTCGGAGCGGTGCAAGTTAAAGCGGTCGAGCAGGAGGCGGTCGAGTTCATCTGTGGCCATCTCCACACACCTTTCAGAGTCATGCCACTAACGGTGACTAACGATTATAGATTATCGTTATCGGATCGGAAAGCGGTGGTCACCCTCGGCACTCGTCGTTGGGTCGGCATGGGTGCTGACCGGCAGGCTCAACAATCAAGGCGACCTGCGCACGCCGGCCTCGGCACTTTCGAATGGGTCGGAGTTGTCACGAGGATTGCGGCGGCCGACCACGCGGCGCCGGATTTCGCTGACCTCTTTGCCGGCAGTGTAGTAACGACCGCGGCGCTCCCCATGCGGGATGAGCAGGCCGTGGTTGGTCAGGGTCTGGAGATCACGGGTCGCGGTCGGCTCACTGATGGGATCGTCGCTTTGGCTTTGCAAGATCGCGCGATACACCGCGCGGCGGATCAGAGCTTGCTCGTGAGCGGCTGCCGGTCCGATGTCGAGCCCGTATACCTCGACGTCAGTGTAGGCGGAGTCGGCGAGCTCGCGAAAGATTCTCGGCCCCTGGCCATCCCAGGCTAGCGTGCCTTCGATCGCGACATTTTCCTTGCGGGTGATGCATATGCGTCGAATCTGGTCGGCCAGCTTCACAGATTCCAGGTGCACCAGCGCGGAAAGTTCACGGGGCGCCAATGCGTTTCCGTCGGCGAGAATCTCGGCGAGTAGATGATCGTAGATCCCGTCGTCGAGTGCCTTCTCGATGAGATAGTCCTTGATGATGTCCGCATCAATGAGGCGATAGGCGTCGAGATCGGCTATCCAGGCGTGGAGCATCGAGGTCTTTCCGGATCCTGGGGCACCAGCCGTAATGATCGCTGAGCGACCGTCGCGGCGCGGGTTGTCTCGGTCGAGGTACTTCTCGACGATGTGTTTGCGAAACGCTGCCCGGCCGACATCGGTGGCGTAGTGGCGTTGGGTGCATTCGGCAGCATCTTGATGGAGCGGCCCGCCTACCGCGGATCGTGCGGTGAGTTATTCGGCGACCTTGGCGCGCAGGCTATCTCCGTGTGCCACTGCCTAGATGCTGTTGAGGTGACGCGTGGCCAAGGCTTGGAACTCGTCGTCACTGAGCAAGCCGCGGTAGAAGGCCATCTCGATATCATCCCAGTCACCAGTGGTGTAGGCATCGGTGGCAACGCCGTCGATGCGGACCACGCCACCGAAGGAGTATTTCCAGTTCAGCAATCTATCCATCATCTCGTGGTCATCAATCATCCCGGCGGCACGGCGGTCGATGATCTCCGCGGGTGTCTCATCGAGCAGCGACGGATCCTCGGTCAGCCGACGAAGGATGCGTTGCACCGTGGCCTGCGAATGGATGCCCACGCTGTCGCTGATCTGTCGCTGCGACAGTCCCGCGTGGTTGGCGGCCTGATAGATCGCGCGTTCGAGTTCACGTTCATCGATACGTTGGCGGGCAGCTTTGGCTGCCAGCCGCCTCTGAGCGGTGGTCACATCGACCATTTTGGTTGGCATAGCTTCGACACCTCCGCGATTCATTTTGAATCACCGTCGAGTGTACAGTCACCGCGCGCTCCGCACCACACTGTTCGACGTGCCGTTCGCGCAACAGGATGCCAGCCCGACGGGGTGCGCTGCGCTTAACCGATGCCGTGCAGGCCGTAGGCCAATATCGCGGCCCCGACCACGGCGATCATGGCGATCAGGACCACCCGGCGGTGAGCTAAAACCCGGTTGTGCACCCGTTGCAGCACCGCTTGGGTTTTCGCTGGCGCGACCAGATGACTGACGAGGATGATCTCGACAACCGCGAACATCCCGACGACCCACGCGATGGCGAAGCCGATCTGCGTGCCGATCGCGGCACCCGAGGCCATGATGGTCGTGAGCACCAAAAGAACCGTCAACGGTGGCGGCCCGGAGGCGCTGCCGAGCAGGAACGCGGGCCAGGAAGATCCGTCTTCCCACGCCTTGCCGGCGCGGCGGCGCAGCCGCCGGAGTGCCGAGCCGCCCTCCGCCGGCGCATCCTGCCCGCTGCCCGGCGGTGAGATTGCGGCCGGTGTATTCGAGTCCGCCACCAGGGTCGACTTGGCGCCAGTCGGGATCAGCAGCTGCGCTCGCTGACGTGCCCGGAGGCGGACTGCCATCAGCGCGGCGATCGATAGCACAAGCACACCTATGCCGATTTGAACGAAGCGGACGATGGGGTTCGAGAGGGTGGCCGGGGTAGCAAATTTTTCCGCGAAAGACCTAAAAGCTGGTGTGATGTGCAGCAGCGTCAGCGGACCCAGCATGTAGGGCACACTCGCTGACATGGCGCCGACCCAGTAGGCGAGCAGGCTCGACAGGGGCCGCGGCCGGGAGATCAGCAATAGGACGAGGCCCAGACGCACCGGATCGAGTGCTAGCACAAACGCTAGGACCAGCACCGGGCTCCACATGGCCGGAACACTACCTTGTCGGTTCTTGGCCGTGGGCTCCTCTGGGCCATTCCTTGGGTTTGCCGCTTTGGGCTCCCGGCGCGCCAGTCGAAGAACCAGGGACAATAAACCGCTGCCCCTGACGTTGCCTATGCGCACGACAACCGAAAGACTAGGGTCCGTGATGAAATTTGTGCTGGCAGCCTATGGAATGCGTGGCGATGTCGAACCATCGGTTGTTGTCGGCCGTGAGCTGGCCCGCCGGGGCCATGACGTGCGGATGGCCGTCCCGCCCAACCTGGTTGGCTTCGCCGAGGCGGCCGGGCTTGCCGCGGTCGCCTACGGACTGGATTCGCGGGCGCTTGTGGACGTGCAGCGCGACTACTGGACGTTGTTCTTCCGCAAACCGTGGAGGAACAAGGATCTGGACAGGTTGGGGCGCGAAATCTCCGAGTTCGTCACCCGGTGCTGGACCACGGAGACGACGGCGACGCTGACGTCGCTGGCGGACGGGGCTGACCTGCTGATCGCCGGTCTGGGTTTCGAGCAGTTCGCTGCCAACGTCGCAGAGTATGACGACCTGCCGTTGGCCACGCTGCATTTCCTCCCGATGCGGGTCAACGGCCAGGTCCTGCCGCTTCTGCCGGCGCCGTTGGGCCGTTCTGCGATGGCGGTCTGGGAGCGGCTGTCTTGGGGCGGTGCGGTGAAGGAGGTTGAGCAGGCGCAGCGCCGTGAACTGGGTCTGCCGCCGGCAACCGCCCCCTGGCCGCGGCGGATCGCCGAACGCGGATCGCTGGAGATCCAAGCCTATGACCAGGTGTGCTTTCCCGGCCTGGCAGCCGAATGGGCCAGATGGAATGGCCAGCGGCCCTTTGTCGGGACGCTGACGCTGGAGTCGCCGACCGATGCCGATGCCGAGGTCGCCTCGTGGATTGCCGCGGGAACACCGCCGATTTTCTTCGGCTTCGGCAGCATACCGGTGGGATCTGCTGCCGATACGCTGGCCATGATCGGCTCGGCCTGCGCGCAGTTGGGTGAGCGGGCGTTGGTCAGCGCCGGCGGGACGGACTTCGGCCACGTCGGCCATGCCCTTCATGGCCCCCAGTTCGAGCACGTCAAGGTCGTGGACGCGGTGAATTATTCGGCTGCCTTTCCGGCCTGCCGCGCGGTCGTGCACCATGGCGGCGCGGGTACGACGGCCGCGGGCCTGCGCGCCGGAGTCCCCACGTTGATCCTGTGGACGTTTTTCGATCAGCCGCTCTATGGAGCTGCGGTCAAACGATTGAAGGTGGGCACCGCGCGGCGCTTTTCGACGACGACCGAGAGATCGCTGGTCGCCGACCTGCGCCGGATCCTGGCCCCGCACTACCTCACTCGGGCCCGCGAGCTCGCCACCCGGATGACCAGACCCGCCGACAGCGTTGCGGCCGCCGCTGACCTGGTGGAAGATTTCGCCCGCCGCAACGCCACAAGCTGAATCCGGCCTCTCAGAGTTGGGCGAGGGTCGCGGTGATGTCTTTGGTCAACAGGTAGAGGTCGAGATTTGTCGAATCCTCGGAGTCGAACGGCACGAAGCCGAATCGCTGCCACCAGTTGAAAGCGGCGGGGTTGAGTGCAGTGGCGACAACGGCTTGACACGCTGCCTTGAGGTTCAGTTCGGCCGCGGTCGCAAGGATGTGCTTCACCATGTGGGTGCCGAGTCCAAGTCCGGTGACGTGCGTGTCGGTGGCCAGTCGACCGACAAGCAGCGCGGGAACGTGCGTCGGGGCACCCTTCGCCAACGGAGCCGGGCTAGCGGCTCGATCCACCCAAGTCATCGACAAGGCTGTGTAATAAACCAACCTATGGCCGCGATCGGCAATGACCCACACTGCCGCGGTGTTGCCGCGTCGGTTCTGGCCCGCATAGCGGCGCAGCCACTCGTCGAGAGACGGCTCGCCCGAGGTGAATCCCTCGCGCTGATGCTTTTCCGGGTCCAGCAGCGTCGGCCGATAGAACTGCACTCAGTCCAGCCAGCTGAACTTCTGTGGGCGCTGCAATGCAGCCGCCAGCCGCTCGTTCACCCGCGCCGGACGGTTAAGTGCTTCCGTGAACGCGGCTGCCGCGTCGGGCGACAGATGGATGGTTCGTCGTTCGGCTAGCAGGTCGTCAGCAGCCTGACTAGCGGCCTTTAGTACGAATGCCGACACACTCAAGTGCGCCTCGTTGGCAGCCTCCTCCAGCCGACGCTTCGACACCGCATCGACACGCAACTGCAGACGGTCATCTTTCATGATAGACGTGTACTCACAATGGCAGTACTCCCGGACTTATCAAGCGATATGCAATCGGCACCGTTCACTGCGCCCGGGCCACGTGCACGCTTCTTCGCCCGGCGATCTGTCAACATGGGTTGACCGAGGCCTAAGGATGTCCCGACTCCTGTTGGGTGCACACCGATCACGTTGACCGTCAGATCTGGCCGGTGCTTGTCCGCTATTTCGCGTACCCGTAGGGAGAGAAGCTCTCCCAACCCTTTCCTGCACTCCACAGCAGCACCCTCCGAGAGTACGCCGGTGCCAGCCAAACGTGCGTGATGTAGTCCGGAACGGGCGGTGGCTCGGGCGGGAGCAATCCTTCTCCGAACATCAGTTCCGAAGTGATGCCGAACGGCAGGGCGCTGTCGTGAAGCGAAATGAACAGGTGGCGTTCGTCAGCGTCAGCCTCGGCGAGTTTGCGGAAATGCGAAGGAATATGCGAGCTTTCGAAGGCTTTACCGAGCTCGGCGGCAAAGCCCGACATCGACGGTTCGGCGACACCAGCTCCTGACGCCGGCACCACCGTTGCGCCGGTGTCCTTCGCCGGCAGGCCTGGGTAACCCTCCATGGTGGATTTCGACTGTGCGAGCCATCGCAGGTCGGGATCCGCTGACGGCTCCCAACCCATCCGGCCGGGATCCGGTTCGTCGGCCGCTTCACAGAGCAGGATGATTTTCCCGTAGGTCGCTTTGAGCCGTTTGAGGTCCTCGGCAGAACCAACCTCGATTCTCCAATGCCACTTACCGGGAAGAGCCCATCTGTGGTTGTCGCGGGCAAGCAGACTCGCGGTGCAAAGCGCACCCCTGGCCGCCAAGTTAGTCACCTCGAACGCTGCCTTGCGACCGTCACGAAGTGTCAACATCGCATCCACGGCGCCCTGGCGGCCGCCAACATCCCAGGCTTCGGCGACTGCGCCGAGGGCTCGCTCTGCGATCAGACAGGCTTCCCGTTCTTGCCTTTCCAAGCGCTGCAACCCACTCCGAGGCCGGCCCGCCCTGCGCTCCCATTCCTCGTTGAACTTGCGCACTGCGGCGGCGTCCCACACCGCACCGCCACGTAATTCGGCGAGCGGCGCTGGGAACGCAGAGTTCTGGCGTAACTGGTGTACACGCTGTCGGCGGACGCCGAGTTCGTCGGCGATCTCCGCGGCGCTCATCAGCTCAGGCATCGTTGGCGCCTCTGCGCGACGCGCATGCTCGAGCTCGGTGACGACCTCAAGGCCGACTGGCGGTCCGGACTGGACCACATGGGCGACCTCGTTGATCGTCTTGTTGATCGCATCGAACATGGTCAGATCGCCGGGCACATAGACCGTGACATCAACGACGCCGCGGGCTGGGATCCGCGCAACCGATGCGTCGAAGCTTTCCAGCCTCGACTCCCACTCATCCATCGTCTCCATGGAGGGGTCGACGTCGAACGTGAACGTGATGACCCAGTAGCTGGTGTTCGTCACCTCGCGTCTCCCTTCTTTCGTTGCGCACGTTGTTCCTTCTTGCTCGGCGCCGGCCACGGCAGCCCCGCCTTCTTCAGTGCCACCACGAGGTCTCGCTGCCGCCGGTACGGATTGCTAGGCGTGGCCGGGTAGCTGGTGATGTAGACGCCCTGAGGGTCGTAGAACCGGGTATAGCCCTTCGAGTCGTCAACAACCGTCCATCCCTGCGACCGTGCCCACTTCGCGATGTCTGCGATGTCACTGTTCATGACCCCCGATTCCCTTGCGGATCGTCAAGAGTATCAGAAAACATGAACCATCGTCAATGGTTTTTTATTGTTGGGACGCTGGGCGGTCTACTGGGCCGTGTCGCCCTGTCCGTGGCTGTTGGAATCTAAGGACGTCCGCGCGTGTCGATGAGCCGGGCGATGGACTCCCAGTCGTTCGGAAAACGGTTGAGCATCTCGTCTTTCCGTCCGTCGAGCACTCCGACGTCGAGCGACAGAAATTCATCGAGGATCTCGTGCTGACGCTCGGCAAGGACACGCGATTGCGGGTCCAGATTCTGCACGATCCCGAGCCCTGTTGGGCGCACACCGATTACGTTGACCGTCAGATCTGGTCGGTATTTGTTCAATATGAGAATCAAGCGCCAGATGTCTCCGCTCCAGAACCACGAAACCCGTTCGCGGGCGGCGCTCGTCGCATCGATCGGGTACACGTCGTGGATCAAGATGATGGAGTCCGCAGAGCAGCACGTTTCCACGTTGATGAAATCCCGCAGGGCGAACTCGAGCTGGTGCAGGCCGTCGATGAAGGCGAGGTCCAAGGTCTTGCCGCCCAACTCGGAAATCACATCGCACTGCTCGAAAAATTCGTCGCTGGTCTGCTCGAAGACCCGCTGACGGGGTCCGAGGGGCTTTCGCAGGCGCGGGTTCGGGTCGACTCCGAGCGCAAGCGTTTCTGGCCTGACGATTTCGAACGAGACACCCTGATCGATGCCGATCTCCAGGTAGGTGGCCGGCTTCAGGTGTTCATGGATGCGGGCCAGAACCCGCAGATAATCCTCGCCGGGGAACTCCAGTTCCGCCAGCATATGGTGCGCTCCGAGGTGTGCTACTGAATAGTCCGCGGTTTGCAGAGCCGCATGACACAGCTCCGCCGCGCGTTCGGGTCGACCCAGGAGTCGCTGGAAGCGGGCGCGGCGATACAGCCGTCGTGCGGTTGGGGTAGCTACCATGGCTCTCTTGTCGTCGTCGCCAGTCCCGCCGGCGTCGGTGTGCTACGTGGTCGGGAGGTCATACTATCTGCTTGGCTCGACAGCAGGCCGTCGCCTGCGGCGCACCGCGAACGAGCGGGCGAGACGGCGGCGCAGCCGCTGCTGGAATCCAACGCGCCGCCACCTGCCCGACGCTAATGGCGCGCTGTCCTCCACCCGGCGGCCATGAAGATCCGTCTCAGCAAGGGAGCGGCTACTGCGAGCGCCGGTCGTCTTCGTGTTCGCCCGGGTGGAGGCGCTGGACCGCCAGGCGGTAGATCGTGTGTTCCTCTCGGACGCCGATGGCGATGATGCCGCGCGTGGCGGTATTGATGTCGGTGTAGATCACCCGGAATCGGCGGGTTGGACTGCCCGAGACATCGAACTTCGCGCTGGCCAGGCCGGTGAGGTTGCCACTGACGTGTCGTTGACCGAGTGCCTTGCCGGTGATTCGTCCGTGCGCCAAGTCGTCGAGGGCGGCTCGGGCCGCATCGACGACGTTGGCACCATAAGCCGCAAGAGCAAGCAGGTCGGCAGCGACGTCCGGATGAGTGATGAGCCGGTATCGGGCCGGATGGTTCGACGTCACGCGGGCTTGTGCCCAGCCGCCCCCTCGGCGGCTTGGCGCAGCGCTGCGTGTAGCTCGTCCTCGTTCAGCCACGGGCGCCGATCGGCCAGTCTTCGTTGAGCCAGTTCGAGATCCAGCTCGTCCTCGGCATACGCGAGGAGCTTCTCCCAAATCGCGATGGGTACAAGCACAGCCTGCGTGCGGCGGTGCGAGCCGAAGAACACCGGCTCGGTGTCGCCCTCGTCGAACCGCCTAGTGATCTTTCCGAGAGCAGCCCGGACCTCGCTCGTGGGGACCACGTCTTGCGCCATAGTTCGAGCGTACCGGAATTTGTACAAATTTCAGGTGGAAATCTCTGCTGATGGATTCGTGACCAGGCGCCTGTTACGGCCGTCGCGGCCGGAATCCCGGCCCGACGACAGGGTCTTTCACATCAACACAGGCCAAGGATGGCGGCGAGGTTATCGCCGTAGCGGCGGTCACGTCGGAAGCGCTGTGACGTTTCCACCGCACGACAAGCGAGGCTGCGCCGCAGATCCTCGTCGGCCTCAAGCGCCATCAGGTTGGCTGCCAATGCCTGGGCGTCGCCGACGGGGCTGAGCAGGCCGTTGACTCCTGGATCGATGATCTCCGGGGTGCCGCCCGCGTTCGTCCCGCACACCGGCAACCCTGCGCGCATCGCCTCCACGGTCACCAGACCGAACGCCTCGCAGTCGCTGCACATGAGGCCGACGTGGGCGGCAGACCAGTAGCGTCCGACGTCGCGGGTTGGCCCGTGAATGGTCACGAGGTCCTCGACGCCTAGGCGTTGAGCAAGCTTGCGGACTGGTTTGTGGTTGCCGGCACCGACGAGCGTTAACTCGATGTCGACCCCGGCCTTCCGGGCAAGAGCAACAGCCTCGACTGCAAGGTGTTGTCCCTTGGATTGAGCGAAATGACCGACGAGCACGGCTCGCATGGGCTCGCCCGGGTGCCGCTCCGGCGGCGTGCCCGGTGGGGCGTCGACGACCGGGTAGACGACATGCGTCCTCATCTTTGGATCGACCGCGAGCAGGGCCTGCTCGACTGCGTGCGAATTGCAGATCACCGACTCCGACAACTTCCCAACCAACTGGATGCTCCTGCGGTAGCCCAACAGGAACCGCAGCCTATGGTCGTCTCTTCCGAACTCGTGGGCCATCCAATAGTGCGGGATGCCAAGCAGTTTGGCAGCGAACGCATGCGACGGAATGAGGATCGTGTTGCTGAACACCATCGTCGGACGCCATCGAACAAGCAGCACCACTGCTTGCACGATGCCTACAAGGACAAGCGCGCCGCGGGGAAGCGCGGCGATGAGCGCCTCGACGCGCGGCGCGCGCCACCGCTCCAGAAAAGCCCACGGCGGTACCCAGGCCATCTTGGTCTGGGCGCCGTATCGAGCGCACTCGGCCGCCAGGCTTCCCTTCCACGGGTAGACGGTGACAAGATCTAGGTCCGGCCGCTTTTCTCGGAGCGCCGCGACGATGTCACGAAATACGGCTGCGGCCCCTCCACCCAAATTGCCGTAGTTGGAGACCATCACCACCCGGGGGACAGGGCTCCGTTTGCGTGAAGCGTCGACCCCGCGAAGCCGGGTTCGCAGGCGGCTGCGCCCGGCGATAGCCATTCGTGTCATCACCTCGGCCCGTTGGTTTCCGCCAACCGGAAAACCGGGTGCTTGGCCGCTTCATCGACGAACGCCGTGTCCGGGTCGTCGGGACCGGCGTCGAAGTAGGGGCGAGTGACGGCGACTGCCCGAACGTAGTGGTGCAGCCCAGCCGGCATGATGCCGTTGACCGCGCGTCGTACCGGACCCAGCCGATAGTTGCGTGCCATGACGGCATCCTGCCATGCGCGCAGCGCCTACGACGGCTCACCCCCGCGTCCGCGGGTGTGCCAGCGTTCGGGACGCGCCAATGGGAGTCGGGACAGCAGCACGGCCGTCGGATGTGTTTATCGATAAACGGCGCTCGGCACCTTTCGGCGTCCTTCCGCGCGGTGGATTAACGCTATCGAGTCGTAAAACTCGATCTTCTCGATGAGCGTCGTCGCAAGGGGGACGGAGCACTCGAGCACTCGGTGCGGGTCACCTACGCCGAAGTGGTGATTGCCTTTTGTCTGGTAGTGCGCATGCATCGCGTCGATAAGCGACTTCGTGAAATCGACGAATGTCATAGGACTGTCGCGCCAGGGCTTTCGATAATTCGCTTCGATGTCTTCGACTATGTAGATGCCACCCGAGGTCAATCCGTTTGGGAACAGGTAGCGGAACGTTTGCACCATGTGCGATGTCATATGGCTGCCGTCATCGAGAATCACGTCGAAAGGGCCGAGCTCCGTCACGACGCTGTGGAGGAAGGAGATGTCCTGCTGGGCGCCGATGCGCACGTGCAGCCGCTGCGAAGGCTGGTCGAACCACCGAGTTTGCGGGTTGATGTCGATGCCGACGATCACCGACTCTGGATGGAGATATCGCCGCCACATCTGCATCGAGCCCCCACGATCGACGCCGATCTCCATCATCCGTATAGGCCGTGAACGAAATGCGGACAACGCCGACTCATAGACGGGTAGATAGTGCAGGAACTTGTAGACGTTTGGAGTCGAAAAGAAATTCGACGCCATTTCGCCATCGGGGGGCGGTCCGTCGGATGCCACCCACCTCACCTCGGCGCCGAGCTCTGGGCCGAGGGCCGCCAGCATACGGGGCCTGTCGCGCCAGGGGTAGCGCCGCTTCACGAAGGGCGGTCGCAGCGAAGGCGAAAGGCTAACGCCAATCGAAAAGTCGCGGATGCGCTTCGTCAATCCGAGAACCACCTGCCTAGAGAGGTCGGCCGCTTTGGCCGAGAGATCACCATATCAGCGCATACGACGGCACATTCGGAAAACAACTCGTCATGGGGGTGGTCACACCTGGGGGAGACCAACCTGGGGCTGGATGGCCTTTGTGTCGGATCTGACATAATGACCGATACTCCTGACGTTACGTGCACGCACGGCAAGCGAAAGGCTAAGGTCCGCGGTGAAATTTGTGCTGTCGAGCTATGGGACTCGCGGTGAGGTCGAGCCCTGCGTCGCCATCGGCCGTGAACTGCTGCGCAGGGGGCACGACGTGTGCATGGCCGTCCCCCGTGACCTGGTTGGCTTCGTCGAGTCGGCTGGGCTTGCGACGGTCGCCTACAGGCTGGATACGCAGACACAAATTGAGAAATACCTCCACTTGTGGAGGCATTTTTATTTCTCCCGCAACCTCTGGAGGATCCGGGACCTGTACAGGGTATGGCGCGAACTAGGGGAGATCGGTACCCAGTGCTTGGCGGAGACGAGCACGACGCTGATGCCGCTGGCAGACGGGGCCGACCTGCTCCTTACCGGCGTGAATTTCGAGCAGCCGGCGGCCAAGGTCGCGGAGTATCACGACATTCCGTTGGCCACACTGCATTACTCCCCGACACGGGCCAATGGCCAGATCCTTCCGACCCTGCCGTCGCCATTGATCCGCTCCGCGATGACCGCACTCGAGTGGCTGGTTTGGCGGCTGACGAAGCAGCTCGAGGACGCGCAGCGCGGTGAACTGGGCCTGCCAGAGACAATAGCCCCCTATTCACGACGGATGGCCGAGCGCGGATCGCTGGAGATCCAGGCCTACGACGAGGTGTACTTCCCCGGGCTGGCAGCCGAATGGGCCAAATGCGGTGGCCGGCGGCCCTTTGTCGGCGCGCTGACGATGGAGTTGCCAACCGATGCCGATCAGGAGGTCTTGTCGTGGATTGCCGCGGGAACACCGCCGATTTTCTTCGGCTTCGGCAGCATGCTCGTCGAATCTGCTGCCGACACGCTCGCTATGATCGGCGCGGCCTGCGCGCAGTTGGGCGAGCGGGCGTTGGCTTGCTCCGCCGGGAGCGACTTCAGCAACGTCGCACACTTCGACCATGTCAAGGTGGTGGGCACGGTGAACTACGCGGACATCTTTCCGTCCTGCCGCGCGGTCGTGCACCACGGTAGTACGGGCACCACGACCGCAGGCCTGCGCGCCGGAGCCCCTACGCTGATCCTCTGGACGATACGTGATCAGGCGATCCTGGGAGCTGCGGTCAAACGACTAAAGGTGGGCACTGCCCGGCGTCTTTCGACCACGACCGAACAATCGCTGGTTGCGGATCTGCGCACCATCCTCGCCCCGCACTACCTCACCCGGGCCCGTGAGCTCGCCGCCCAGATGACCAGGCCCGCCGACAGCGTTGCGGCGGCCACTGATCTGGTGGAAGATTTCGCCCGCTCGAGACGTGTTGGCTGATCGGCGAAGCCGGCCATCGGGTGGTCGGCACTACCCAACTCTGGCCGCTTGCCTCGGCTGGGTTGATGGGATCGCTGCCGGGCTGGAGAGAAGTCGCCGGCGGATGGCCAGAGTCGTCTTCAGCCCGACCCCACGTTGGGGTTCACCCTATGCGCCCAGATGCTGATGATGCGGCTTACGTTGAGCAGGCCGCGGTAGACGAGCAAGCGCGCCTTCCTGGCGACGCGTTTTTGCTCTCCATGCTCCCTCCAGTAGGTTGTCTCGTCACCGCTGAAGTTGTCGGTCTCAGCAGCCGTGTAGTAGTAGAGAGCTACCGATCGCCGCCACTTGCCTTCAGCGATGGGCACCGGAAACCCGTGCACCGACTGGTCATCGGTCCGGAAGATGACTACTCTTCCCCAGTCCGGCACGATCGTCTTAAGAACCCTGCCCTGTGTGTCGCACAGTGAAAGGCAACCGCCGTCCTGCAGCGACCAGTCGTCGTTCAGGTACACGAGGATGTTGACGCGTCGGTATAAGGTTCAGGGCGCGGTAGTAGTGGAAGTCGGTATGGGGACTGAGGATGCCACCGGGACCGCTCAGGTGTAGGCCTCCCCCTTCCAGGTAGGGGTCCGGGAGTAGCTGCTTGATGCCGGTGATTTGTTCGAGCACCGCCAGGAACCGCGGTCCGGGGAGCTCCCTGATGAGGGCTCTGAACGGCTCCGGGATGCGCTCGATATCAAAGCAGAACCGCTTGTTCTGCTGGTAACGAATGGCATACTCGCTCCACCAGGGCCATGAGATGTCGGGAAAAACGCTGGCCGCCGTGGGAGGAAGGCGCAGAAGGTCGTCAACCACCAGATGCTGGAATGGCTCGGCCGCCTCGAATTCACGCCGCAGCTCTGACGCGTTGCGCTCGAGTTCTTCTACATTGAAAACAGCATCTGCCATGGTGCACCTCCCATGCCATCGGCGCGGAGCCGCTTGTTCCGTCGGTCGGTAATGGTAGGCGAACTCGTTCCACCAGGAGCCATAAAGCGCCTGGGTCTTCAGCGCTCCAGCCCGGCGGCGGTGCCATCAACTCATGCTGAGGCAAGCGGCCAGAGTTAGGCGGTGCCGACCACCCGACGGCCGCCTTAGCCGATCAGCCAACACGCCATGCGCCCGTAACCACACCGCCTGAGTCTCCTGCTCGATCTCTCCGGTTGACGCGGGTCAAGTGCTAGCATCGCGCCGTGGCTGGACGCGGGAACGCGGCTCAAGCCGTTGCCGCCGAACACGGGTGCATGACAGAATGCGAGAGATGCAATGGGTATTCGTAGAACCTTAATGGAGTTCAAGCCGGCCTACATGGCGTTCGCTGCATGTCAATATCCTTTGCATCAGGCGCTGCTCGCATTAGCAGAACTTCGTGACCGGAGGCGTAGTACAGGTGGTACCGATTCGACGACGGACGAGCCTGTCCCGCCAGCTAAACTGCGATGGCGTGTCGTCGGGAGCCTGAATGAAGCTGGGTACATGAAAGGAGGGAAAATAACTGCGCAAAGCATTCAGGACTTGTGCAAGATTGCAGGTCGCGACTTTTATAGTTTTACGGATATTCTAGATTTCGGAAGTGGTTGCGGCCGGGTCATTCAAAATTTTCGCCATCGACCTAGTTCATGCACTCTATATGCGACAGATATTGACCCGGACTTGGTGAATTGGGGCAAGAGCAACTTACCTGATATTCAGTGGAGCGTAAATGGATATGAGCCACCACTGCCGTTCAACGACAACCTATTTGACTTGATCTACGGTGTATCTGTTTTTACTCACCTCGACGAAGATTTTCAACACGCATGGCTTCGCGAGCTTCACCGCGTCACGCGACCCGGAGCAAGTCTCATTCTGTCGGTACAGGGTGAATATACTATGGGATGGCTTCGCAAGGACCGTTCCTATTCGAACGAGGTTGACGAGCGGGGGTTTCTATTTGTTAGCTTGTCAAAAGGAAGGCTTAAACTCGATGGACTGCCTGATTTTTATCAGGCCGCCTACCATACAAAGGAGTACATTTATAATGAGTGGTCGTCCTATTTTGAGATAGTGGACTATATTGAACGTGGGATGAGTAATGTCCAAGATGCGGTGGTGCTACGAAAGCCCTTGAATTGTTCGTAGTGGGTCTTGTCGAAGCCTTGTCAATAGTGCCGCATCACCAACACCTGGTCAGGTGGGTTAGCTAGCCGCGACATTGTTCCCGTGTGGGCCCGTAACCACAGCGCCTGAGTCCTGCTCGGATCTCTCCGGGTGACCATGGTCAAGTGCTAGCATCGCGCCCGTGGCTGGACACGGGGATGCGGTGCGGATCGGCATCTTGGGTGCAGCCCGCATCGCACCGTCGGCACTGGTCAAACCGGCCCGGGGGAACAGCGAGGCCGTGGTGGCCGCGGTGGCCGCGCGCGATGTCTCCCGTGCTCGGGCTTTTGCCGCCAAACACGGCATCGGTCGGGTGCACGACAGCTACGAGGCGCTGATCGCCGATCCAGACCTGGATGCTGTCTACAACCCGCTGCCGAACGGCTTGCACGGCAGGTGGACCAGAGCTGCGCTGGCCGCGGGCAAGCACGTGCTGTGCGAAAAGCCGTTCACTGCCAACGCAGCCGAGGCCCGCGAGATCGTCGACCTGGCCGCGGGGTCCGGCCGGGTTGTGATGGAGGCATTCCATTACCGCTACCATCCTTTTGCTTCACGCGTCGAGGAGATCATTGCCTCGGGTGAGTTGGGCGAGCTGCAGCGGGTGGAGACGGCCGTGTGCTTCTGGCTGCCGAAGTTCTCCGACATCCGCTACGATTACTCCCTTGCCGGTGGCGCGCTCATGGATATCGGATGCTATGCGGTCCACATGATCCGCACGTTCGGCGGTTCGACCCCGGAAGTCGTTTCGGCACAAGCGAAACTGCATGGTCCTCAACTTGACCGGGCCATGACGGCTGAGTTGCTGTTTGCGGGCGGGCACACCGGGCGGGTCCGCTGCTCGATGTGGTCGTCGGATCTGCCGCGGTTCAGCGCCAAGGTTGTTGGCGACCGCGGCGAGCTGCGGCTCAATCCGGTGATACCTTTCCAACGGTTCTCGGTCCGGTCGGGTGACGGCAAGCGTGTGGAGCGTTTTCCGCAGCGTGCCTCCTATGCGTATCAGCTTGACGCTTTCGCTGCGGCGGTGCTGCGCGGCGAACCGGTGAAGACGCCCCCGCAAGACTCGGTCGAGAACATGACCGTCATCGATGCGATGTATCGTGCTGCCGGCCTTCCGCTCCGCGAGCCGGCTTGAACGTTAATCCGTTCGCCCAGTAGGCACTTCGAGCGGGTGCGCCGTCTCGACAGATGAGGCGATAGATCGGGTCAGCTGGCGAAGTGCATCTGGTTGACGTGTTCGGCGACCCGCAACGCGTTGGCGGCGGCCCCTCCAGCGCCGGTTGGAAATCGGCCATGCGCTCGCAGGCAAGCTCCATGACGGCGACCGATGCACGTAACCCCAGACCCGCTGATTTAGAGCCAGCAGGGCTTGACACCTTGGCGATATTCACTAACTGCGCTATATTCACACCTGTTGTGAATATAGCGCAGATCCTGAATATCGAGGGTCCCCTAGAACGGGAGGTCCTCGGCATTCTCCGGGAGGTCCCCGGTGTGATGACCGAGCCCACTGTGGCCAGTCGCCAACGGCCAGATACCGTGGTGCGCGCTGGAGACGTGTCTCACGTTGTCGAGGTAAAAGCGCAGCGCGCGACGAACGCCGCTGGCGCCCGCCAGCTCATCGAATACGCCCGTCGCCTTCCGGACGACGTGCACTTGCTACTCGTGGCTCGAACCACGACAGAGGAGGCACGGCGCCTCCTGGAGGATGCCGGTGTGGCTGTCATCGACGCTCAAGGCAACATGCGCGTCGAGCTCCCTGGAATGTTCGTGTGGACAGAGGGGCGCCCAACACCCGCCACGCGCGAGAAGCAGGGCGAACCGCCAGTCAAACTCACCGGCAAGGCGGGAGTAGCCGCGCAGGCTCTCCTGCGTGAGCCGACGCGCTGGTGGCAGGTTCATGACCTTGCGGACGCTGCGGACATTTCGGTCGGCCTAGCACATCGTGTCTTCGCCCGCCTGGAGCGGGACCAACTCATCGACGTCGAAGGAGCCGGTCCCAAGCGCATTCGTCGTGTCGCTAACCCGACAGCGCTGCTAGACCTGTGGGCCGAGGAGATGCGTGATCGTCGCGTGATGCAAGTCCGTGCATTTCGCCTCGCACGTGACACACGCGCTCACGCAGGGATGCTCAGCGACCTCCTTACAGAAGCGAAGACCGATCACGCGGTGACCGGAGCAGCCGGCGCAGCACGGCTCGCTCCATTCATCACGTCAATTCCTGTCATCGACATCTGGATTACCGACACCGTTGTGCTCGCCGAGGCTGCGGAGGTCATCGGTGCGGAAATCGTTGACGAGGGCCACAACGTTCTGTTACGTCAAGCGGCGGGGGACGCGCCCCTCGTTTTCCGCACCGTGGTGGACAAAGTGTGGACGGTCAATCCGTTCCGGTTGTACTTCGACCTGCGCCAAGACCCGCGGCGGGGGCGCGAACAGGCGGACCGGCTCCGTGAGGAGGTCATCGGCTTTTGAGCAAGCACCACCAAAGCGACTACGACGAGGCCACGACAGCCCGCTGCGAACGGGCACTCGTCACACTGCTGGGCGATATCGGTTCGTGGCGCGACCACGTTTATCTCGCTGGCGGCCTCGCGCCCCGCTACATCGTCGGCAGTCTTCCCGAGGGCGCGCGGCCTCACGTCGGCACGACGGACATCGATCTTGTGATCGGGCTGGCGGTCGGGGACGAGATTGCCGAGGCGTATCGGACGCCCGACGAACAACCTGAAGAAGGCCGGATTCAGCGCGGAGCACTCATTCCGGTGGACAAAGGCCGTCGAGGGGCCAATTCGCCGCCCACTACGAGGCGAACAGCTGATCTGGTCGCGACCGGCCGTAGCCTGGGCCATGCGGCGCGCATCAGAATCTGTCGGTACAACCTGGTTATATGCCGTAAGCTCGAACAACGTCACCGGAGAGAGGGAAGATCTGATGCCTGAAGCGGTGCTGCCACTGCTGTCTACCGACAACACGACCGCACGACTGCCTTCCGATCCCAATGATCTGCTCAGCCCCGCAGAGCGGCAGAAGCTGAGCCAAGACCTCGCCAAACTTGCTGAGCTGCGGCGAGATGCGGAAACAGCTTCTGCGAGCCTGCGGTTGGCCTGACCGATCGGGCGAATTGTGCAGCTGAGGGATTGGAACGATCCCGATCCTGCTGAGGTTCATCATCCCACGACCGACGCCGAATGGGATGCGGTGCTGTCACGCTACCTGGGGTCGCTCAACGACGCACCGCTGAGACGCTGCGTCGAGGTGGCCCGCTCCCACAATGCGGCCACCGTGGTGGTTGAAACCCGTTATCTGGACATCGATTACCGCAGCGAGTTCTCGGCGTACTACTCACGCCAGTTCGCTGACGTCCCGGACTCTGCGCACCGCCTGCACTTCTTTGACAAGCAACTCGATCCGCAATCGCTGTGGCGGCTCGGCAGCGAACACGACTACATCGGCTACGTTGTCGTTCGTCCGGCATCGACGGGGCTGGTGTCTCGCGCCCTTCTTCCACCTCCCCGCGACCTTGCCTCGGCGGTGCGCACCTCGGTGACCGAACCGGTGAATTTCTTCGGCCAGCAACTGCACGTCCGTGGTGTGCCGTTCGCACAACAGGATGCCCAACTCGGTGCCTGCGCTCACACGGCAGCATGGATGTGCCACTTCACTGCGTACCTGCGTGGCGATACGGCGCGGCGCACGAAGGCGGACTTCTCGCTGAAGGCTGATGCCAGCTTGCACCCGAGCAGGGCCTTGCCGAGTGCCGGTCTCACGGTGACCCAACTCAGCGAACTGTTTCGCACATTCGAGCTTCCAGCGATGTACTACCTTGTCGGCGAACTGCCCAGTCCCCAGCTGCCGTGGCAACCGCCTGATCCTGTGCCGCCAACGGCCCCACCCGGCACACCCCAGCCCGCACCGGGATCGTGGGACCATCGGATTGTCCCTGTCGCATGCCGACATCTGAACTCAGGAAACCCCGTCCTGGTCGGCACAAACAATCACGCCTTCGTCCTCTGTGGTTATCGTCGGACCAACCAGCCGCAGCTTGGCTGGATCGAGTTCATCCGCCACGACGATCAGGTCGGCCCCTATCTCGTCGTCCACGACGTCCTCAATGACGTGGACCGACGAACGGGCAAAAGCTATGGACCGTGGCGCACAATGCACGTCCCAGTATCGGACAAGCTCTGGTTGGCTCCCGAAGCCGCTGAGCGCAAAGGTGGACAATATCTTCTCAACGCCTCAAATCAGATCGCGAGCGCCACAACAGATCCCCTCCCGTTCACGCCGGTTCAGGATCTCATCAATGCCGGCCAGATTGCCCTGCGCACCTATGCAATTCGCTCCAACGAGTTCAAAGCCAATCTGGACGCCCGAGCGGTTCCAGCTGCGATCCAACGCGAGTACCGGCTGGCCCGCCTGCCGCGATTCATCTGGGTGGTGGAAGCCGTCGACCGACGGCTACGCCAAGCCGGCGCACCGTGCGTCGTGGGTGAGGCGGTCCTTGACGCGACTTCGTCAGATCATGCGCCAGCGGAGATTGCGCTTCACGTCCACGGAGTGATGTGGCTTCAACAGACCGGCGGTGAAGTCCGCTTCCCGATCACTGGAGGTGTCGAGCCTTACATCAGCGGCGGTGTCGGGAACCCGTAGCTGCATCCTCGACCCATCGAGGGCCCTGCGCAGCTCGTCGACCGTCGCGGCATACGTCGCGTCGGTGTCGCCGCGCCCGTCGTCGAAGTCGGCGCCCCCATAGCCCCAGCCGACCACCACGTGTCGAGGCCGAAGTGGGCAAACCGGCTTGAACGTTAATCCGTTCGCCCAGTAGGCACTTCGAGCAGGTGCGCCGTCTCGACAGATGAGGCGATAGATCGGGTCAGCTGGCGAAGTGCATCTGGTTGAGGTGTTCGGCGACCCGCAAGGCGTTGGCGGCGACCGTTAGGCTGGGGTTCAAACCGGCGCTGGACGGGAAGAACGAGCTGTCGACCACGTAGAGGTTGTCTATTTCGTGGGATCGGTTGTGCGGGTCCAGCACACTGGTTTTCGGATCGGTGCCGAAGCGGCAGGTGCCGCAGACGTGGCCCAGGGTCGTATTGTTTTTACCGGTGGCCACGGTGAGTGTGCGAAACGGCTTCAACACCTCTTTGACCTGCCGCAGAAACGCCGCGCGCCGCTCGATCTCACTGGCGTGCAGACGATACCGGATTCGCAGCCGCTGACGCCCGTCCACGCCGGGCCGATCATATGGCAGGACACGGT
>NZ_JBYCLE010000203.1:0-1618 GCF_057473765.1 Mycobacterium sp. TH-M106
GACACCGGCGAACTCGCCGAGCTGTTGAGCCCGTCGCTCTTCGCCGACGAGCGGGTGGTGGTGCTCGACGATGCCGACGAGGCCGGCAAGGACGCGGTGGCGTTGATCGAATCGGCGGCCGCCGACCTGCCGCCGGGAACGGTATTGGTGGTAGCGCACTCCGGCGGCGGGCGTGCCAAAGCACTGGCCGGCCGGCTGCGGGGGCTGGGAGCGCAGGTGCATCCGTGCGCGCGGATCACCAAACCCCGCGACCGAGCCGATTTCGTTCGCGCGGAGTTCGCCGCGCTGCGGGTCAAGGTTGACTCGGTGACGGTGACCGCACTGCTCGACGCGGTCGGCTCCGACATCCGCGAGCTGGCGTCGGCCTGCTCGCAGTTGGTCGCCGACACCGGCGGGCACGTCGACGCCGCCGCGGTGCGCCGCTATCACAGCGGAAAAGCGGAGGTGACCGGGTTCGACATCGCCGACAAGGCTGTCGTCGGCGATGTCGCCGGCGCCGCCGAGGCGCTGCGTTGGGCGATGTTCCGCGGCGCGCCGCGGGTGGTGCTGGCCGATGCGCTGGCCGAGGTGGTACATACCATCGCGCGGGTGGGATCCCAACCGGGTGACCCCAACCGTCTGGCCGGTGAGCTGGGGATGCCGCCGTGGCGGGTGCAAAAGGCGCAGAGGCAGGCGCGGCACTGGTCGCGGGAGACCGTGGCGACCGCGGTGAAACTGGTCGCGGCGCTCAACGCCGACGTCAAAGGCGCCGCCGCCGACGCCGACTACGCGCTGGAAGCCGCGGTGCGACAGATCGCCGAGCTCGCGTCGGCCTGAGCCGGCGAGCATGCACAAACTCGCACTGCGCGGGCACCGCGCGTGCGAGTTTGTGCATGCTCGCGCGGGGAAACCTGTCCAGGTCAGAGTTTGTTGAGCGCGTGTGCCAGTGCAGACTTCTTGTTGGCGGCCTGGTTCTTGTGGATCACACCCTTGCTAGCGGCCTTGTCCAGCTTGCGGCTGGTCGAGGTCAGCAATTCCGTGGCCTTCGTCATGTCGCCGTCGTCGACGGCTTCCCGGAACGCCCGGATGGCGGTCCGGACCGACGACTTCACCGAGTGGTTGCGCAGCCGGGCGCGTTCGTTGGTCCGGTTGCGCTTTTGCTGCGACTTGATGTTGGCCACGGGGCAGTTCCTTCGAAAACCTGGGCTGGGGTGTACGTGCCCGGCACCGGGGCACGGGTGTTCAGGCTACCAGCCGGTTTGCCAACTCCCAAAGTCAGCCAGCCCACCAGCTGTGATGGGTTGCTGCGATGACATCACAGGGTGCGCACGACGCTCGACATCGACGACGACGTGCTCGCCGCGGCCCGCGAACTCACAGCCGATGAGGACGGTCGCGCGGTGCGGATTTCGATAGCCCTCCGATACAAATGGCGCGAGACGCCGGATCCGCCGATTCGGCCGGTCCCTCCCATGCGGCGGCAAATCGTCGTAATCTAGGTGTGCAGTCGATCACCACGGCAGGAGGGCTCGATGCGGATTTCAGATGTGTTGCGAAACAAGGGCACAGCGGTGGTGACCGTCGACCCCGATGACACCGTCCAGGAGCTGCTCGCCGGCCTCGCCGAACACAACATCGG
>NZ_JBYCLE010000204.1:0-16819 GCF_057473765.1 Mycobacterium sp. TH-M106
CGGCCACGCCGGGGCCGCCGGCCCCCGACTGCGATTCGGCGCGGAACACCTCCAGCACGTCCTCCAACGTCAGCGGCTCGAAGTACAACCGGTCGGCGGTGTCGTAGTCCGTAGACACCGTCTCCGGGTTGCAGTTGACCATCACGGTCTCAAAACCGGCTCGGCTCAACGTGGTTGCCGCGTGCACGCAGCTGTAGTCGAATTCGATACCCTGTCCGATCCGGTTTGGCCCAGAGCCCAGGATCAGCACCTTGGGCTTGGCGGTCTGCGGCGTCACCTCGGTTTCGGCGGCCGGGTCGAGCTCGAAGGTGCTGTAGTGGTAGGGCGTTTTGGCCTCGAACTCCGCGGCGCAGGTGTCGACGGTCTTGAACACGGGGTGGACGCCCAACCGGTCCCGCAGCAGCCGGACCCCACGTTCGCCGGCCAATTCCGGTCGCAGCGCCGCGATCTGTCGGTCCGACAGGCCGTTGTATTTGCACCGCCGCAGCAGATCCGCGTCCAGCACCGCGCTGTCGACCACTTCGGCGCGCAGCGTCGCCAGCCCGTTGATCTGCTCGACGAACCACGGGTCGACACCGCAGGCCTGCGCCACCTGCTCGACCGTCGCGCCCAGCCGTAGCGCCAGTTCGATGTCGTAGAGCCGCCCCTCGCTCGGGGTGCGCAGCCGGTTCAGTGCAGCCTCGGCGTCACCGTCGGGGTCGGGGGCCGTCCAGAACCCGGTCCGTTCGGTCTCCAGCGATCGCATCACCTTGCCGAGCGCCTCGATGAAGTTGCGGCCCAGCGCCATCGCCTCGCCCACCGACTTCATCGTGGTTGTCAGCGTCGGATCGGCGCCGGGGAACTTTTCGAACGCGAACCTCGGCGCCTTGACCACCACGTAGTCCAGGGTCGGCTCGAAGCAGGCCGGCGTCTGCTTGGTGATGTCGTTGAGGATCTCGTCGAGGGTGTAGCCGATGGCAAGTTTGGCGGCGATCTTGGCGATCGGAAACCCGGTGGCCTTCGAAGCCAGCGCGCTCGACCGCGACACCCGCGGGTTCATCTCGACGACGACGAGCCGCCCGTCGGCAGGGTTGACCGCGAATTGGATGTTGCAGCCGCCGGTGTCGACACCGACCTCGCGCAGGATCGCGATCGCCAGATCGCGCATCCGCTGGTACTCCCGGTCGGTCAGCGTCATCGCCGGCGCGACGGTCACCGAGTCGCCGGTGTGCACCCCCATCGGGTCGACGTTCTCGATCGAGCACACCACCACCACATTGTCGTGGCCGTCGCGCATCAGCTCGAGTTCGAATTCCTTCCAGCCGTAAATGGCTTCCTCGATCAGCACGTTCGCGCTGGGCGAGGCGGCCAGCCCGTCACCGGCCATCCGGTGCACCTCGTCGAGGGTGCGGGCCATGCCCGAACCCAGGCCGCCCATGGTGAAGGACGGCCGAACGACGACAGGCAGCCCGAGTTCGCCGACGGTCTCTTTGACCTCGGCCATGCTGAAACACACCCGCGACCGAGCGGATTCGCCGCCCACCTTGGCGACGATGTCCTTGAACCGTTGCCGATCCTCGCCACGCTGGATGGCGTCGAAGTCCGCACCGATCAGCTCGACGCCGTAGCGGTCCAGCACACCGTTGGAGTGCAGTGCGACAGCGGTGTTCAGCGCGGTCTGCCCGCCCAGGGTGGCCAGCAACCCGTCGATTCTGTTGCCGCGCTCCGCCTGCTGGGCGATGACGCGCTCGACGAACGCCGGCGTGATCGGCTCGATGTAGGTGTGGTCGGCGTACTCGGGATCGGTCATGATGGTCGCGGGATTGGAGTTGACCAAGCTGACCTGCAGACCCTCGGCTTTGAGCACCTGGCAGGCCTGAGTGCCGGAGTAGTCGAACTCGCAGGCCTGCCCGATCACGATCGGCCCGGAGCCTATCACCAGCACATGGTTGATGTCGGTGCGGCGCGGCATGCTAGCGCTCCCCCTCTGGGGTGCGAGCGTGCGTGTTCCCGGCCGCACGCCCGGCGTGCCGGCCGGGAACACGCACGCTCGTGCCGAAGGTTTCCATCAGGTCGACGAACTGGTCGAACAGGTACTCCGCGTCGTGCGGGCCAGCCGCGGCTTCGGGGTGGTATTGCACCGAAAACGCTTGACCACTAATGAGTTTGACGCCCTCGACCACGCCGTCGTTGGCGCAGGTGTGACTGATCACCGCCGGGCCGAAGTCGGTATCAAACCGTTGGTCGGCCTCTCCTTCCAAGGCGAAACCGTGGTTCTGCGCAGTGATCGCCACCCGGCCGGTGGCGTGGTCGATCACCGGGATGTTGATGCCGCGGTGGCCGAAGACCATCTTGTAGGTGGACAACCCCAGTGCCCGGCCCAGTATCTGGTTGCCGAAACAGATTCCGAACAAAGGGATTCCGGCGCCCAGCACCTCACGGGTCAGCGTCACCAGTTGGTCGGCTGTGGCCGGGTCGCCGGGGCCGTTGGACAGGAACACACCGTCCGGTTTGCACGCGGCGACGTCGGCGAACGTCACCGATGACGGCAGGACGTGGCTGCGGATGCCGCGCCGGGCGAAGTTACGCGGGGTGTTGGTTTTGATCCCCAGGTCCAGCGCGGCCACCGTAAATCGGTGTGCCCCAACGGGTTCCACTACGTATCCGGTCTCGGTGCTGACCTGGCCAGCCAGGTCAGCACCGAGCATCGGCGGCTGTTCGCGCACCCTCATGAGCAGCTCGTCTGAATCGGCGAGGGCGTCCCCGGAGAACACCCCAGCCTTCATCGAGCCGCGGCTGCGCAGGTGCCGCACTACCGTCCGGGTGTCGATGCCCGCCACCCCGACGATGTGCTGGCGAACCAGCTCCTCTTCCAGCGTGCCGGTGGCCCGCCAATTCGAGGCGCGCGGCGACGGGTCGCGCACCGCGTAGCCGGCGACCCAGATACGCTCGCCCCTGCTCTCGGAATCTTCACGGTTCCAGCCGGTGTTGCCGATCTGCGGGGCGGTCGCCACCACGATCTGGCGGTGATAGCTGGGGTCGGTGAGCGTCTCCTGATACCCGGACATCCCGGTGGAAAACACTGCTTCGCCGAGGGTTTGGCCGACCCTGCCGAACGGCCTCCCGGTGAAGATGCGGCCGTCCTCGAGAACCAGCACGGCGCGGCTGTTCGTGGCGGTCACCGCTGCTCCTGGTCAACCCAGCGCCCGTAGTCGCCGCGGTCGTCAGCCCGGAAACCGGTGTCGATCTCGGCACCCGACGGCAGCCGCCACCGGATCACCAGCACTCCCCCTTGCTTCATCGCGGGGATGGTCTTGCCGCCGATGCCGCGTTCGGTGCGGATCGCGATGACGCAATCACCCGGAATCCAGATCGGCCGGGCGGCGCTGCGCTGCACCATGATGCCCTCTGGGTAGCGGGTCAGCACCGCCTTGGTCCGATAACCCAAGTCGCCGACGACGACCCGGTCATTCCAGCTGGAGACGAAGGTGCAGCCGACGTACCTGCCGCGGCTGGGTGCGACGATCGGTGGCCCCACCGTATCGGGGACCGCAGGCAGTGTGCCGATCAGGCTGGCCTGCCGCTGTGCGCGGTGCCGCCAGCCGCGCGTCACCAGAAAGATCGTCAACCCGATCAGCACCACCAGCACCGCCGCGAAGGTCAACGACCCGGCCAGCGTCGCGGTGTTCACAGCGGGCACTTCCCGTCCCGGGCGGTGACCTTGCCGCGCAACAGCGTTGCGGTCACGGTGGCGGGCAGCGTCATCGACTCGTACGGCGTGTTGGCCGACCGGCTGGCCAGCTCTGCCCCGGCGACCACCCAGCTGGCTTCGGTGTCCACCACGGTCAGGTTGGCCGGTTCTCCCACCTGCAGCGGTCGGCCGTGGTCGGGCAGGCGTGCGATGCGGGCCGGGTTCTCGCTCATCACCCGGGCCACGTCGCGCCAGCTCAGCAAACCCGGCATCACCATGGTGGCCGCCACCACCGAGAGCGCGGTCTGCAGCCCGAGTATGCCGGGGCGGGCGGCGGCGAATTCGCAGACCTTCTCGTGTTCGGCGTGCGGAGCGTGATCGGTGGCCACGCAGTCGATCACACCGTCGGCCAGCGCGCGGCGCAGTGCCTGGGTGTCGGCGGCCTCCCGTAGCGGCGGGTTGACCCGGTTGACGCCGTCGTAGCTCGCCAGTCGGCGGTCATCGAGCAGCAGGTGATGCGGCGTGACCTCAGCGGTGATCGAAATTCCTTGATCCTTAGCCCATTTGAGGATCTCTACGGTGCCGGCGGTGGACGCGTGGCAGATGTGCAGCCTGGCATCGGCATCGCGGGCCAGCAGCGCGTCGCGGGCGACGATGGACTCTTCGGCGGCACGCGGCCATCCGGGCAGGCCCAGCCGGGCGGCGTTCGGCCCTTCGTGGGCGACGGCGCCGACGGTCAGCCGCGGCTCCTCGGCGTGCTGGGCGATCAGCACCCCCAGGCCGGTGGCGTACTCCAGCGCGCGGCGCATCACCAGCGGGTCGGCCACGCAGACACCGTCGTCGGAGAAGATTCGCACGCCGGCGGTGCCGGCGGCCATCATGCCCATCTCGGTGAGCTCGGCTCCGCGCAGCCCGACGGTGACCGCGCCGACCGGGTGCACGTCGACAAGGCCGACCTGCTGTCCGCGGTGCCAGACGTGGTCGGTGACCACCGGACTGTCGGCGACCGGAGTGGTGTTGGCCATTGCGAACACCGCGGTGTAGCCACCGAGTGCCGCTGCCGCCGAGCCGGTTTCGATGTCCTCGGCGTACTCCCGGCCGGGTTCGCGCAGGTGGGTGTGCAGGTCCACCAGCCCGGGCAGCAGCACCTGCCCGGTCGCGTCGATGACGTCTGCGGTGTCGGGAACCGTCAGGCCGGGTGCTATCTCGGCGATCTGGCCTTCCCGGCCCGCAGCGTCGACCAATACGTCCACCTGCTCACCCTCGCCGTAGCACCGCACTCCGCGGATCAGTACGCTCACCCGGCTGCCTCCTCCTCGGCGCTCGACTGGGCACCCATCAGCAGATGAAACAGCACCGCCATCCGCACATGCACGCCGTTGGAGACCTGTTGCAGCACCGCCGACTGTGACGAGTCGGCCACCGACGAGGCGATCTCCATGCCGCGCAGCATCGGCCCGGGGTGCAGCACCACGGCGTGGCCGGGCAGCATCGCCTGACGCCGCTGCGAGAGCCCGTAGCGCACCGAGTATTCGCGCGCCGAACCGAAGAAGCCACCGGTCATCCGCTCCGCCTGCACCCGCAGCATCAGCAGCGCGTCGGCGGCCGGCAGTTCCGCGTCGAAGTCGTGGCACACCGTCACCGGCCACTGCGCGACCCCGACCGGCAGCAGCGTCGGCGGGGCGACCAGCACCACCTCGGCGCCCAGGGTGGACAGCAACATGACGTTGGAGCGGGCCACCCGGCTGTGCAGGATGTCGCCGACGATGACGACGCGCCTGCCGTCGATGCCTCCGAGGCGCTGCCGCAGCGTTAGCGCGTCCAGCAGCGCCTGGGTAGGGTGCTCGTGGGTGCCGTCGCCGGCGTTGATCACCGACGGGCCGGTTTTCGTGTCGCCGCAAGTCCATTCGGCCAGCAGGTGCGCCGCACCCGACGCCGGGTGGCGGATGACCAGCGCGTCGGCGCCGGCGGCCCGCAGGGTGAGCGCGGTGTCGCGCAGCGACTCCCCTTTGCCGACCGAGGATCCGGTGGCGCTGACGTTGATGACGTCGGCGCTCATCCACTTGCCGGCAACCTCGAAGGACACCCGGGTACGGGTGGAGTTCTCGTAGAACATGGTGATCACGGTGCGGCCGCGCAGCGTCGGCAGCTTGCGGACCTGGCGGCCAACCAGCGCCTGCGCGAACCGGTCGGCGTCGTCGAGGATTGCGGTGGCGTCGTCTCGGGACAGGTCGCCGGCGGCCAGCAGATGCCTGGTCATTGGGTGATCACCACCGCGTCGCGGCCGTCGTGTTCGCGCAGCAGCACGCGCACGCTCTCGCTGCGTGCCGTCGGCACATTCTTGCCCACATAGTCGGCCCGCACCGGCAGTTCGCGGTGCCCGCGATCCACCAGCACCGCCAACTGCACGGCCCGTGGCCGGCCCAGGTCCCGCAGTGCGTCCAGCGCCGAACGCACCGACCGTCCGGAGTAGAGCACGTCGTCGACCAGGATCACCAGCGCGTCGTCGATGCCGCCGGCCGGGATCGCGGTGGTCTCCAGCGGGCGGGGCGGCTTGCGCATCAGGTCGTCGCGGTACGGCGTGATGTCCAGCGCGCCGTGCGTGACGTCGCAGGGCCGGTCGCCGCAGAATTCGCCGATCTTGGCGGCCAGCCGCTCGGCCAGGCTGACACCGCGAGTCGGGATGCCCAGCAGCACCACCCGCTGGGCTTCAGTGCCGGCCTCGTCGAGGGCGGTTTTTTCGATGATCTGATGGGCGATGCGGGAAATGGTGCGCCCGACGTCGGCCGGGGACATCAACTCCCGGTCGGTGCTGGCCTTACCGACAGCGCCCATGCGAGACCGTGGGACCTCCTTCTCCGCCTCACCGGACGGATCGTTAAAGGATGTCGAACTCTCCGGCAGCCTAACACCTGCCCGGCGCTGGGCGGCTGGTTACGGTGCATTCGCACCGTCGGTGCCGGGCGTGCCGGGTGTGCCATCGGCGCCGCCGTCGCCCCCGTTGCCGCCGTTCTCCCCGACGGCCTTGTCGGCGCCGCCGTTGCCGCCGTTGCCGCCGGCACCGCCGCTGCCGTCGCCGTGCGGACCGATCTGGCCGCCGTTGCCGCCGGGGCCGCCGTCGCCGCCGGCCCCGCCGTCGCCGGTGGAGGTCGCGTTGCCGCCGTCGCCACCGTTACCGCCGTTACCGCCGTTGCCGCCGTTGGCGGTGGCGGTGCCTTCACCGCCGTCGCCGCCGTTACCGCCGTTGCCGCCGGCACCGCCGTTATAGGACGTGTCACTGGACCCGCTCGAGGGAGGGAAGTAGTCGCTGCCCTGCTGACCGCCGTTGCCGCCGTCGCCGCCATTGCCGCCGATACCCGCATCGCCGGTCCCGCCGGTGCCGCCGTTGCCGCCGACCCCGCCCTTGAAGCTGATACCACCCGCGCCGCCGGTCCCGCCGGTGCCTCCGGTGCCGCCGTTGAGACCGGTTCCGCCGTTGCCGCCGGTACCGCCCGGGCCGTTGCTGCTGTCGCCGCCCACGCCACCGGCACCGCCGGTGCTGCCGTGGCCGATGCCGTTGCCGCCATTGCCGCCGGCGGCTGCCGGTGCGCTGCCGCTGCCGGCGGCGCCGTCACCGCCGGTGCCTCCGGTACCGCCGTCGACACCATCGCCACCCAAGCCACCTCGGCCGCCGGTGCCTGACTCGCCGGCACCCCCGTCTCCGCCGTTGCCGCCGTGCCCGTCGATGCCGGCTCCGCCGCCACCGCCGCCACCGCCACCCGCCGTGTCGCCGGGTGTGATATCGGAGCCGGTCACGTCGACGTGGCCGCCCTGGCCGCCCTGGCCGCCGGCGCCGCCGATACCGGTGCCGGTGGTGCCGCCGGCGCCGCCGGAACCTCCGGTGCCGCCGTGACCCAAGGAACCGCCGGGCCCGCCGGCGCCGCCGTTGCCGCCGTATCCGGCGTCCGCTCCACCGGCACCGTTGCCGCCGGCGCCGCCGGTGCCGCCGTCGGCTCCGTTGCGAAAGACGCTCAGCAGCCCGCCGCCGCCGTCGCCGCCGTTGCCGCCGCCGCCGGCGGTGCCGGCCGTGCCGTTGGCGTCGCCGCCGTCGCCACCGGCACCGCCACCACCCGAGGCGGCGAAGAGGCCGCTGCTGCCGTCGCCGCCGTTGCCGCCATCGCCGGCGGTACCGCCGTCGCCGGTGACGGCGCCGCCGTTGCCGCCGACACCGCCGGCGGCGCCGTCTCCTAAGACCACATTCGCGTTGCTGCCGACGTGGCTGAATTCATCGAAGAGGTTCTGCAGACTCGTTGTCGACTGTCCCTGAGCGATGCCGATCTGCTCGAGGGCCTTGCCCAGCGCGTCGGCCGAGCCCGCCACGCCGGCGAACGAACCACCGCCCCCGCCGTCGCCGCCGTCGCCGGCGGTGCTGCCGGTGCCGACGGCGGCGCCGCCGTCACCACCGCCGCCGCCGATGCCGGCATGACCACCGCCCAAGAAGCCGCCGATACCGCCGATACCGCCATCTCCGCCCGCGCCGCCCGCGCTGTCGGTGCCGGTGGCCGCGCCGCCGTCACCGCCGTGGCCGCCGACGGCTCCGGAGCCACCGAACAGCATGCCGCCGAAGCCGCCGATCCCGCCGGCACCGCCGGCACCGCCGGTGCTGTCATCGCCGCTGGCGGCGCCGCCAACACCGCCGTCACCGGCCTGCCCACCGGTGCCGCCGAAAATCGCGATGCTGGGGCCGCCGATACCCCCGGCGCCACCGGCGCCGCCGACGCTGTGGTCACCCACGGCCGCGCCGCCCGCCCCGCCATGCCCGCCGGCGCCGGCGGCGCTGCCGGCGAGGGACACGGTGACTCCACCGACGCCGCCGGCGCCGCCGGCACCGCCGAAGCTGTCGGTGCCGTTGGCGTCACCACCGGCGCCGCCGCTACCGGCGGCGCCGCCGACGCTGCCGAACACTGAGACACTGGCGCCGCCGTTGCCGCCGGCGCCACCCGCACCGCCCAGGCCGCCGCTGCCGTTGGCGGCACCACCGGCACCGCCGACGCCGCCGGTGCCGCCGACGACGCCACCGAACCGGCTGAAGGTCAGGCCGCCGATCCCGCCGTCGCCGCCGTCGCCGCCGGTCAGACCGGCACCGCCCGAACCGCCGTCGCCCCCGTCGCCGCCGATGCTCAGCAGGTAGGGATGGTGGCCGTGGCTCCCGAGCGCCGCACCGCCGCCGGCACCGCCCTCGCCGCCGTTGCCTCCCGTCGAGTCTGCGTTGACCGCTGCGCCGCCCGCACCGCCGTTACCGCCGGTGCCGCCGATTCCGAACAGCTGCCCGGCCGCACCGCCGTTACCGCCGTCACCGCCGTCGGCGCCGGCCCGGCCGGCGCCGCCGTTGCCGCCGGTGCCGCCGATACCGAACAGTGCCCCACCGTTGCCGCCGGCGCCGCCGGCGGCCCCGGCACCGCCGTCACCGCCCGCCCCGCCGTTGCCGAAGAGTCCGGACGCACCGCCGTTGCCGCCGGCCACCCCGGCGGTGTCAGCGCTGTACCCGGCCCCGCCGTCGCCGAACAGCCAGCCGCCAGCGCCGCCGTTGGGATCCGCGGCCGTTCCGACGCTGCCGTTGCAGATGGCTCCGCACGAGTCACCGAAGGCAAGCAGCGGGTTGATCACCTTGTCGAACTGCTCGCCGAACGAACTGGTGATCCAGTTCTCCATGCCGGTGTGCAGCTGCAGATAGACCTCCCGGTCGATATCGACAAGTCCCGCCATGAGGTTGCCGGTGCCGCCAGCCGCCAACGGAGCCGCGGCAGCGTCACCGCTGTGACCCGCGGGACCGAACAGGCCGTAGATCGGGGCACCGGGCAGGTCGGCCGGACCGGCGGCGGACGGATCAAGCACGGTGAGCCAGTTGGCCGGATCGACCAGGTCTTCGAGGCCGAAGTCGGCGCTGGCCGACGGGACATTGGCCAGTGGGCTCAGCCCGAACGCCACCAGCGCCCCGGCGGACGTTCCCAGCGCGAGCGCCCGCCGATGTGCCGCGGCGGTTGCGCCACGACGCTTCTGCACGACGGTTCCTTGCCGATCGAGCATCGACGCACCTTTCTTCGCGGGTGAATCCTGCTGCCGGTGTGGTCTCGCCGCAACGACAGTACCAAAGTTCAAACCAACGAAAAAATGACAGATAACTGTGGAGATGCTCCACGAAATGCCGTCGCGCTGCCTTCGACGAACGACCCCATTCGCCGGTCAGAGCAGCTCGACAACGCCGCCGGCAGCCGAATCAGCCAGCGCCGCATCGAACGTGATCAGCCGGCCACCGTAGCGAACCGCCACTGCGATCAGATGGCGGTCGGTGACCTGCCGATGGCTTGTCACCACGGTGGTGTCGCCGTCTGCACCGACCACCATTGGCACGTCGTCGGGCCAGAATGTGTGTCCGCGAAGAGCGGTCAACGCGGCGAGTTGCGCGATCGCGATCGCTGGGGTGGTAGACACCCGCATCACCGTGCGGTTGCTCGATATCCGGACGAAACCGGTCTCGGTGATCGGCGTGGTCGCCCAGCCTTTCTCCGAATTCCGGGCGAACCATGCCCGCGCCGTCGCGTGGTGAACATGGTTGGGCCAGCCCAGCGCGATCAGCACGTTGACGTCGAGCAGCGCCGTCACACGTCATCCTCGAGAGCACGGGCGACGTCGTCGGAGGTAATCGCCGGTGCATCCGCCGGGACATCGAAGACCGGCAGCCCGTCGACCTCGACGATCCCTACCGGTCGAAGCGATCTGCGGGCCAACTCGGTGATCACCGCGCCGACTGATCGGCCCTCCGACCGGGCGATGCTACGCGCATCTTCCAGAACATCATCATCAATCTGCAATGTAGTGCGCATCGCATCATTCTAATCCCCATCACACCACCGACAGCGCGGTCTGCAGCCCGCGTGCCGTTTACCCTGAGCCGGTGAGCCTCGACGGCAACCAGGCCTCCATCCGGGCAGCGTACGATGCCGGATTGCTCGCGGGGGCAGTCACCGTGGTCTGGCGAAGTGGTGAAGTCTTGCAGGTCAACGAGATCGGCTGCCGGGATGTCGACGCGGGCCTGCCGATGCGCCGCGACACGCTGTTCCGGATCGCGTCGATGACCAAACCGGTGACCGTGGCCGCCGCGATGAGCCTGGTCGACGAGGGCAAGCTGGCGTTGCATGACCCGGTGACGCGCTGGCTGCCGGAGTTCACCGCGATGACCGTCCTCGACGACCCGAGCGGCCCATTGGACCGGTGCCACCCGGCCCGCCGGGAGATCGTGGTGGGGGATCTGCTGACCCACCGCAGCGGCCTCGGCTACGGTTTCACCGTCGACGGGCCGATCTCGCAGGCCTATCTGCGGTTGCCGTTCCGGGACGGGCCAGACAGCTGGCTGGCGGCGCTGGCAGCGCTACCGCTGGTGTACCAGCCGGGCGAGCGGGTGCTCTACGGCCACGCCACCGACGTGCTGGGCGTGCTGCTGTCCCGGATCGAGGGCAAGCCTGTCGATCAGGTACTGCAGCAGCACGTTCTGGGTCCGCTGGGCATGGCCGACACCGGGTTCTTCGTCCCGGCTTCCGAGCGGCACCGGGCGGCGATCATGTACCGCCTCGACGAGAACGACCGGCTGCGCGACGACGTCATGGGCCCGCCGCCCGCTGCGCCGCCGCGGTTCCCCAACTCCGGTGGCGGGCTGTGGTCGACCGCCGACGATTATCTGCGGTTCGCGCGAATGCTGTTGAGCGACGGCGTGTCCGACGACGTCCGGGTGCTCTCCGTCGAGTCGGCGCGGCTGATGCGCACCGACCTGCTCACCGACGCGCAGAAGCGCCATCCGTTTCTGGGTGCCCCGTTCTGGGTCGGCCGCGGGTTCGGGCTGAACCTGTCGGTGGTCACCGACCCGGCGAAATCGGCGCCGTTGTTCGGGCCGGGCGGCGCGGGTACCTTCAGCTGGCCGGGCGCCTACGGGACGTGGTGGCAGGCCGACCCGGCAGCGGATCTGATCCTGCTCTACTTCGTGCAGAACCATCCGACACTTGCCCCGGAGGCCGCCGCTAGAGCAGCCGAGGTGGCCGGCAACACGTCGCGGGCCAGACTGCAGTCGGTGCAACCTCAGTTCGTCTACCGGACCTACCGCGCGCTGGGACTGTAGCTGTCTTGCGGCAAGTGCGGGGCCAAGCTGGCTAAGGCTCGATCCGCTCGATTGTGGTGATCCGGTCGATGGATCGGTCGAAGGACGCGACTTTGTCGACCCCGGTGCTCTCAGCGCAGGCGACGAGGTATGCCTCCGCGAAGTCGATCCGCTCGGTTTCATAGACCTCGATTGCTTGCAGCAACAATGCCGAGTCCACACAAACTATGGAGCTGAAGCCGACGAGCGACCGCATCGCTTGAGCCACCTGTGCGCGGGGCGCTTCATAAAACGACTCCAACACGTACACCGTCTCGGCGACGATCAGATCCGTCAGGAACAATTCGCGCTCGGTCCGCAGGTAAGCGGTCGCGCGTGTCGCCATCTCCGGCGGATCACCGGTCAGGTGGCGGACCAGGACATTGGTGTCAACGAATGCGCTCACCGCCTTGCCGCGGCTCGATTCGATCTGGTGCGGCGGAGCACCTCATTCCAGGTGACGTTGCGCTTCGCGACCGGCACACGGATAGCCCCAGCCAGCGAGAGGAAATCCGGGGTCCGGGCAAGTACCGCCCTGTTGCCTTCCAGTCGGAAGACGACCTGATCGCCCTCTTTCAGGCCGAGGGCTTCGCGTACCGCCTTGGGGACCGTCAGCTGCCCTTTCGATGTCAACCTCGCCGCGGCATCCATTCAACCTCCTTACTTGCCTTCCTTTGTAAGGATACGGTATTTAACCATCAATCCCCCGTGATGTCGCTACGGCGCCCCGAGCGTGAACTGGTTGCGAGAAATCGGCGAAAAATTCGCACTCAGTTCACGTTCGGCGATGACGACAGCCGCGCCAGCGCCGCCTCGGTGAACACCGATAACCCGAGATCCGGGTTGTAGCCGTGGATCTCCTTGACGTCGAGCTCAGCCAGGAAATAGAGGATTTGCTTGGACACCACCTGGCCAGGGACCAGCACCGGGAATCCGGGCGGATAGGGCACCACGAAGGTGGTCGACACCAGGGTCTTGCCGTCGGCGACCCGCCGCCCGGCCTCGCCGAGCAGCAGGTGCTCGCGGTTGGACTCCTCGTAGCCGGCGTAGAAGGCCGACCGCATGTCGCCGAACGCGGCGGGCCCGGGGCGAAACGCGGCGTCGAACTCGCTGAAGTCGGGCAGCGGCGGCAGGTCCTCGGTGATCTCGCTGACCTGGCGCTGCCGCAGGGCGGAGTCGTCGCGGCTGGCCTCGCTGTAGTCACGGTCCAGGTCGAGGGCGATCCGGCGCAACACATCGAGCAGGTAGTGCACGCTCGACCAGGTGACGCCGATGGTGAAGATCAACAGCACCGAATTGATCGAAGTCTTGTTGATCTGGATCCCGAACTGGTCCATCAGGATCTTGACCCGGAAGTCGTTGCCGGTCATCCCGGTCTTGCCGATGAACAGGCTGACCCGGGTCGGGTCAAGCACGAACTGATCGGAGCGCCATGCCTCGTTCCACCCCTCCAGAGCACCCTGGCGGACCTGCCGGTAGGAGCTGACCGCCGACGCCCGGAACTCACCGGGCACCAGGTCGGCCTCGTCGAGGATGCGGAACCACCTGCTGATTAGCCGGTCCTTGCGGACCCGGTGCCGAAACACCAGTGCCATGTTGTAGACACGGCGGACCAACTGGAACCCCTCAATGTCGACCTGCCGGCGCGCCAGGTCCAGCGAGGCCAGCAGTTGCTGGTTCGGCGACGTCGACGTGTGGGTCAAAAACGCCTCCGTGAAGGCCTCACGGCTGTGCTGGAAATCCTGGTCGCGGATGTGGATCATCGACGCTTGCCGCAGTGCTGACAGCGACTTGTGGGTGGAGTGGGTCGCATACACCCGCACCCGGGCGCGCCGCGGGTCGGCGAGCAACCGGCGGTCGGCCCACTCCGCACGCTCGCCGTCCATCGACACCTGCCACTGCCGGTACCGTTCGGCGTACTCGGGTGAAGCCAACATGGTTTCGAGTCGCTCAGCGGCCACCATGGCGGTGCGCTGCCGCGCCCAGGGCACCGCGGCGGCGAAAGCGTACCAGGCCTCGTCCCACAGAAAGCAGATGTCCGGCTTGATCGCCAGCACTTCCTCCATGACCCGCTGCGGGTTGTAGACGATCCCGTCGAAGGTGCAGTTGGTCAACAGCAGCATCCGCACCCGGTCCAGCTGCCCGGCCTCCTCCAGGTCGAGCAGTGCCTTCTTGACGGTACGCAGCGGCACCGCGCCGTAGATCGCGAACGGCTCCACCGGGTAGGCGTCCAGATACAGCGGATACGCTCCGGCCAGCACCAAGCCGTAGTGATGCGACTTGTGGCAGTTTCGGTCGATCAAGACGATGTCGCCCGGTCGGGTCAGTGCCTGCACGACGATCTTGTTGGCAGTGGAGGTGCCGTTGGTGACGAAGTAGGTGTGGTCGGCGTGCCAGGTGATCGCGGCCTTGTCCATGGCCTCCCGGATGGTGCCGTGTGGCTCCAGCAACGAGTCCAGACCACCAGAGGTGGACGACGTCTCAGCCATGAAGATGTTGCGACCGTAGAACTCGCCCATGTCCTGTAGCGACTTGGAATTGAAGATACTGGCCCCCCGCGCGACGGGAAGGGCGTGGAATTGGCCGACCGGCTCGGCCGCGTAGGCCCGTAGCGCATCGAAATACGGTGTGGCAAAACGCTTCCGGATGCCGGCCAGCACCGTGCTGTACAGGTCGGTGGCGTCGTTGAGCCGGTAGAAAGTGCGGTCGTAGACATCCGGCTCGTCCTCGGTCTCCGCGGCGATCGACTCGTCGGTCAGCAGATACAGGTCGATGTGCGGCCGCAACTCTTTGATCCACTCGCCGCATTCGACCGCGTCATGGCCGCAGTCTGCGAGCACCGCGCAGTCGTTGGCGCCGAGCAACGTCGTCATCATCGGCACCCGGTCGCGTGACCGCAGCGGAAGGTCGTGGCGGATGATCGCGGCCTGAATCTCGCCGTTGAGCGCGGTTGCGGTGATCGCGTCCTCGACGCTGGAGACCACCAGCAGCTCGATCTGCACCTCGTCATCCGGGTTGCGCAGCGCCCGAAGGCTTTCCACCAGGCTCTCCGGCGACTCGGGCGGGGAGTCGTCGGCGAGCAGGACGGTATAGAACTGCTGGTGTCTGGCCTGTGCTACCAGTTCCTGATCGGCCAGCGGTGCAGCGATGTCGAACAGTGCCGCCCGGTCGCCATATTCGGAGAGCAGCCGCACCGCGAGCGACACCCGCTCGGCGAGTGACACACTGGCCAAGCGGTCGAGGTATCCGCGGAATGCTTCCAGCCTCGGCGCACCGGGGAACAACCAGTACCGCTCGTAGGAACCGATCCGGTCCAGCAGGCGTTTCACCCGGGCCGCCTGATGGGTGGTGTCCAGCCCGGCCCGGTCAATCTCGGCGAGCTGGCGGCAGGCGTCGTCAAGCAGATTCCAGGTGTCGACGCGCGAGTACGACGGATTGGCCACCGCCGCCAACGCGGAAACCCGGAGCCGTCTCGGTCGCTCACTCATATCGACAGTGTGGCCCGCGGCAGGTCAGTGTGTCGGCGTTTCCCCGCCGCTGGGCATTGACGACCATTGACGTCCTGGCCCACGCGCAAGTCCCCTCAATGTGTTTCTCCGACCAGCGCCAGGGTACATCCTGTCGAATCACCTTCCAGCCCATCCCATTTTCGGATCAGATACTGCGGAACGATTATTACCGGCCTCCCGGTGTCGTTGGCACCGGCGGGCGGTCAGCTGAACCCGTGCCCGAGGTAGAGCACGTGTGGGCGCCCTGGCGCCTGGTCGCTCCAGATAAGCGACCAGGGCTCGTCGACAACGAAGCCCATGAACGCCACCCAGGCGGGCGGGTCGACGAGTCTACGTTGGCGTGTTACGGCGCTGATCCGGCCGCTGTCAAGAGCGTTCCAGTCACCGGCGTCAGCGCAACGCGGACGCCACTCGGTAACCTCTGTCTTGTGTGTCTGGTGATCGACACGATCGACCACCAGAAGGTGGACGGGAACAAACATGAACGCTGACGAATACACCGCCGCGATCGCCGGCGCTCAGAGCGCTCAGGATGCCTGCGGCCGGCTCAACGCTGCGGGCCACCGGGCGACGGTGCAGGGCGAGTCGGTGCTCATCGACGGCGGCCAAGCGACAGCCAGTCCCTTCGAGGGCACCAACGCGATCGGTGACCGCTTTTATCTGTGGTGCATCCGCGACCAGGACGGTGAGCTGACCCGGTGTGTCCCACGCGGGCCGAACGGAAGTTGTCCGCCTCGTCATTGACGCGACTGGTCACCGGGGTCACCGGGGTCACCTGGGTCGTCGGGGTCACCTGGGTCACCGGGATCACAGCGGCCCGCGGCCCGCACCGCCGCCGAAGCCGCCCGGATCTGGGGTGTCACCAGCATCAGCTGACCGAGCACGCCGTTGACGAAAGCGGGTGACTCGTCAGTGGAGAGCTCCTTGGCCAGCTGCACCGCCTCGTCGACGGCGACCGGCTCCGGCACGTCGGCAGCGTGTAGCAGCTCCCATACGGCCACCCGGAGGATGGCGCGGTCCACGGCCGGCAGTCGCTCCAGCGTCCAGCCCTGCAGGTGCGAGGTGATCAGGTCGTCGAGGTGGGCGATGTGCTTGCTGACACCGCGTGCCACCGCTGCGGTGTAGTCATTCAGCGGCGCCACCTCCGGGGTGACCGCGGCCAGCGCGGAACGGGTGTCGACCAACTCGGCTGGGGTCAGACCACGAGCCTCGGCCTCGAACAGCAGGTCGACCGCACGCTTGCGGGCCAGATGGCGCCCCCGCACCGGCCGTGCCGGCTTGGCCGGCCGTGACGGCTCAGCCGGCCGTGCGGACTCAGCCGGTTCGGCTCCCCCACCAGCGGACATGGTCAGGCCCGGTTAAGCATTGACCCGGCCCAAGTAGCTGCCGTCGCGGGTGTCGACCTTCAGCTTGTCGCCGGTGTTGATGAACAGCGGCACGTTGATCTGCGCGCCGGTCTGCACCGTGGCCGGT
>NZ_JBYCLE010000205.1:0-22784 GCF_057473765.1 Mycobacterium sp. TH-M106
CAAGTGCAACTCCGCCGCATACTTTAGGTCAAGCATTTCCCTTGCTGGCGTGTCGTTTACGTGCTTCCGGCGTCCCCGATTAGCCGGTCAACAGGCAGTCCCCGATCGACCCGATCGAGGGCACCGCACCGATCTCGGCGAGGCGTTCGCCGTAGCGGATAGACGTGAACTGCGACCCGGCATCGGAGTGACATGTCAAGCCCGCCAACAGGTTTCCATGTGACCAGCGGGCCATCTCCAACGCGTCGAGGACCATGGTGGTGCGCATGTGCGAGGCGACCCGCCAGCCGACGATCATCCGGCTGAAGGCATCGACGATGAAACACACATAAGCGACGCCGGCCCACGTCGGCACAAATGTCAGATCCGTCACCCAAAGCTGGTTGGGTTCGGTCGCGGTGAACTTGCGCCTCACCAGATCGGGGTGCCGCGCCGCGGACGAGTCGGGCTTGGTGGTCTTGACCTGTTTGCCGCGCCGCGCCCCGCAGATGCCGGCGTCGCGCATCAGCCGTGCGACCTGATCGCGGCCGGCGTCGTGGCCGGCCCGACCGGCGGCTTTCCACAGCTTGCGGGCTCCGTAGACGCGGTAGTTGTCCTCCCAGAGCTTGACCAGGACCGGCCCCAGCTCGGCGTCACGCTGTGCGCGTGCCGACGCAGGCCGGGTCTTGGTGTCGTAGTAGGTGCTCGGGGCCACCACCACGCCTGCAGAACGCAGGACCGTGATGATGGGCTCGACCCCGAACTCCTCGCGGTGGGCGTCGATGAAGTCGACTATTTCTTGTGTTGGCGGTCGAGCTCCGCCCCGAAGAAACTGGCCGCGCGTTTCAGTATTTCGTTGGCGCGCTTGAGTTCTCGGTTCTCCTGTTCAAGCTCTTTGATTCGTGCCGATTCCGCGCTGGACACCCCGGGTGCGTACCCGTCGTCGATATCGGCCTGGCGGACCCAGGAGCGCACCGACTCGACCCCGTAGCCGAGCTGGCGGGCCACCCGCGACACGGTGCCCTGCTCGGTGCCCAGCTCGGTGCGCAACGCCCGCACCATGCGCACCGCGGCGGCCTTCTCTTCAGGGCTGTACCTGCGACTGGTTGGCTTCTTTCCCGATGACGATTCCGTGGGCATACCTGCATCCTCGTTTCCAAGGTCAGGAGCCTCCGGGATTTCCAGGGCGATTCAGGCATCGCCGCGGACGAAGATGTGCGTGACCAGGGTCCGCAACTTCTCGGCGGCGACCATAACGTGCAGGTGGGCTGCGCGCATCGGTAAACGGCCCGCCGCCGCGACCAGCGAACCGACCGGGCCGTCACGCGGAATGGGATAGGGGACGGGTGTAAGGCCCCAGAATCGGTAGCCTCCATGCTGATCGGTGTACAGGTGGCCGCGAGCCGCGACCCTTCCGTCCGGATATTGCACGTCATAGAAGCCGTCCTCGTCGCATTCCCACACGTCGACCCGGGCTCCGGCGACTGGGTTACCGTCGGTGTCGGTGACTGTTCCCTCGACCCAGCACGGTTCGCCCGCCGCACCCGCGGCGATGTCGCCGCCGAGCGGGATATGCGGGGCATTGCCGACGAAGAACGGACCGAACACCGTTGCCTCGGTGGCATTCGCGCACGCCTGGTTGTTGACGGTGATCGTCTGCATCGAGGCACCGAGGATGTCGGACAGCAGAATGAATTCCTGACGCTGCTCGGTGGTGATGTGCCCGCAGTCGGTCAGAAACGCGATGGCGGCACTCCACTCCTTCTCGGTCAACCGCACCTCGCGGATGAAGGTGTGCAGATGGCCTACCAGGGCCTGCATCAACTCGCGCAGCCGTGGGTCGGGGGCATTCTCGAAGGACGCGGCGACCTGAGCGACTAGTGTCTCCTCTATCGCCCGCTGCTCGGGAGAGATGCGGGCGATGATGGTGTTTGGCTCGGCCATGAACCCTCCTACGTAACACTTCTGATCGTCTAGTGGTCCGTCTGCGATTTGAGCTGGCGGCGCATTTCGGCGTGTCGCTGCCTGCTGGTGGCGGTCATCGCCGTGGTGAGCATGGCGACATTTCCAAAGGCCCACATCCCGCGGCTTTCGGGGGCGACTTCCTTCGGCCGGGCGTGGGCTGCATCGGGTAGCCGAGAATGCAGTCGGACGCGCGTAGACATAGTTCGGTGAGGGCGGCTCGCGTGATTGTCTGCGATTGAACCCATTTCACGCACGCGACCCGGAGGAACGCCAACCATCCCTCGACGGCGATCTCGGTGATCTCGCGCGGTTGTCCCTCTGCGACGAGTTTGTCGGTCAGGCGTCGGCCGATGACGCTGAGCTCTTCGGTGATGATCGTCTGGATGGCCGGATCGTCCGACAATGCGCCGCGGTTGACCGCGATGGCTTCAAAGGGGTGGTCGGCAAAGTATTGGATGTGGCTCTCTAAGCCGCTGGCGATCTGTTCGGTCAGCGGCAGCAGCGGATCAGGATTGGTGCGTGCCAGCAACCTATGGCTGGAGCGCTTCAAAATCGCTATGTAAAAATCTCGTTTGCTCGGAAAATAGTGATACAGCAATGCTCTGGACACACCCGCGCAGGCGGCGATGTCCTCAACATACACATCGTCGTACGGACTTTCCGCGAACATCGCGGCAGCGACGTCGAGCAACTGCTCACGCCGCTGCTGCGGATCTAGCCGCCGCGCTTTCATCCCACCCCCTCCACCAGATCAAATCGCAGACGGACCACTAGGGCCTATTCCCACCAAGAGCTGAGCAGACCACCTAGATCCTCCCTACGCATGTCGGATCCAAATAACTCGGGCCTGAACCCACGCAGCGGGGGTCGGCCCGGGTCTAGTCGCCGTTTCGCGCTTCATCGATCTGCATGACTACCGCCTTCGGTTCGGTGAAGAACTCGCGGCTAAAGTTGCCGCCCTCGCGCCCTACCCCCGATTCACCGACACCGCCGAACGGGGCACGCAGGTCCCGGATGAAGAAACAGTTGACCCACACGCTGCCGGCTTTGAGCACCGCCGCTACTCGGTGCGCCCGGTGCAGGTTATCGGTGAACAGCATCGCGTTGAGACCGTACGGGGTGTTGTTGGCAAGCCCGACGGCTTCCTCCTCGTCGTCGAATGGGTGGATCACCACTACCGGACCGAAGATCTCTTCGCGGCACAAGCGCGCATCCGCAGCGATATCCGCGACCGCCGTCGGCTTTACCACCCAGCCATCGCCGAGGCCGCCGGTGAGCATCTTGCCCTCGCTAGGAACCAGATCGATGTAGGACTTCACCTTGCGGTAGTGCTCTTCGGTGGCCAGCGGTCCAATCTGTGTCGCCTCGTTTTTCGGATCCCCGATAACCATCGCCTCGGCCGCTGCGACGAAGCGCGCCACGAACTCGTCGTAGATCGCGCGTTGCACGAACAATCGGCTTCCCGCAAGGCAGACCTGGCCCGCGTTGGTGAAGATAGCCCGAATCGACCAGTCGAGGGCGTTGTCGAGTGCAGCGTCCGCAAAGACCAGGTTCGCGCCCTTCCCGCCGAGTTCCAGGCTGACCGGCACGAGGTTGGCCGATGCCGCGCCAGCGATGATCCGGCCGGTTCCCGACTCCCCGGTGAAGGTGATCCGGTCCACCGCCGGGTTCTCGGTCAGCGCCTGTCCGGCCGAGTTCGGACCGTACCCGTGCACCACGTTGAGGACGCCCGGTGGCATACCTGCCTCGATGGCTAGCCGGGCCAGGATGGTCGCCGAGGTCGGGGTGTCCTCAGCCGGCTTCAGCACCACTGTGTTGCCCCAAGCCAGCGCCGGCGCCACCTTCCAGGTTTCAAGCATCAGCGGAAAGTTCCACGGCGCGATCGCCGCGACCACGCCGGCCGGGTCGAACCTGGTGTAGGTGTGGTGACCGCTGTCCATCGGCAACACCTCGCCGGTCGACAACCGGGCGTGGTCGGCGAAGAAGCGGAAGTTGGTTGCCGAACGGGGGATGTCGTTGCCTCGGCTCTGACTGATCGGCTTGCCCATGTCACGCGTGTCGGCCAGCGCCAGCTCGTCGCCGTGTTCCTCCATGAGATCTGCGAGTCGGTGTAGAATCATGCCGCGCTCGGCGAAACCCATTCGGGGCCAGGGTCCTTCGTCGAACGCTTTACGCGCGGCAGCCACCGCCCGATCGGCCTCGGCAGCGCCGCCCAGGGCTATTTCCGCCCACGGCGCCCGCAACCATGGGTCCACACTGTGGAACGTGGCCCCCTCGCTCGAGCCGACCTCCTCACCGTCGATGACGTGGCCGTAAAAATTGTCAGAAGCCATCAGCCAATCCGTTTCCAGTCAACCGCCAGAATGAGTGTTCGCAACGGCGTCGCGGTTTTGCCGCTCCGCGATCGTGACGTCGCCGGCGGCCCAATGCGTCGGCGGCACCTCACGGACCACGATCCGGACGCTGGCACGCGGGGCGTCGATGGCCCGCTCAACCGCTTCAGTCAGTTCGTGGATCAAAGCGCGAATCTGTTCAGCGGTACGGCCCTCGGTGAGCGTAACCTCGACCAGCGGCATATCGGTGCCCTCCTGTGAAACCATCAGCGGGTTCGCGCCGATCAACCATAGGCCGCGAATCGGAGCGCACCTGCGCGGTGTTCCCCGGTGCGGAACGCGTCAGATCGGAGCGGAGACCCCGATCATCTCCGCCGCTGCTTCGGCGATCCGTCGATCCTCGTCAGCTGTTCCGCCGGAGATCCCAACTGCCGCGACCAGCTGCCCGTCAACACGGATGGGAACGCCGCCGCCGAACACGATCAACCGCTCCGTCTGGACCATGCCGTGCAGCAGGGCAGGCTCGTCCTTGATCAACGCGAACCATTCGTGAGTCGGCAACCCATACGCCGCGACGGTGTACGCCTTATCCTGGGCGATCTGACCCGACAGCAGCGGGGCTCCGTCCATCCGACCGTAGGCGACGAGGTTCCCGGCACGATCGGCCACCGCGACAGCCACCAGAACCCGCAATGCGGCAGCTTCACGCACGGCCCTGTCCAACACGCGGCGTGCCGCCTCGAAGCTGATCGTCGATGCATCGACCAAGTCCACCATCTATCATCACCCCTTCCCAGGCGGTGCAGGTTGACGATTATCACAGTCCAGTCCTGGCGGTGCCGCGCAAACGTTCCGCGTCGTGGAAAGCGAATCGGCGCGGATGCCTGGCCAGCGCGCGTCGACCCGATTGCTGCGGTCGGTGTGCATGGTTTCGTCGTTCGTCGTCGTGCTCGACCGCGGTCTGAACAAGGTGCGGTTTGCGGCTCCATTGCTGGATCGGAGCGCAAATCCGGGTGCACGTCGAACTCGCTGAGGTCGCGGAGCTGACCGGTGGAGCACAGCCCGCGTACCGCCAGGGATTCAAGGTGGAGGACGGAGTCGAAACCCTGTTCTGCCGCCGACTTTGTCATCTGCTGTTACAACACCTGAGCCAAGCCGGCGAGCCCGAGCATGCGGCCCACCTCACGGTAAGACTGCGCAGGCCTGGTCACGTCGAAGTGCAGCGCCGACATGCCGATCGCACGCGCGCCATCAACGTTCGGCACGTGGTCGTCGACGAATAGTGCCTGATCGGTCGGGATTTCAAGCGACTCCACGACGACCCGATACGCCATCGGGTCGGGCTTAAGCACACCGGTACGGGAACAGTCGACGACGACGTCAACCTCATCGAACAATCCGACGCGACGTATCCATTCGTCGTTGTGAAAGAGCGAGAGTTCGTTGGTCAGCACAGCGGTCCGAAGTCCGGCGGCCTTGGCGGCGCGCACCGCTTGATAGGCCTGGCGGCGTATCTGCGAGTCCATATCCTCGGCGGGATAAAGCAGCGCCATCAGCGGGCGAACACCCGAGTAACCAGTCACCGTGGAAAACTCCTGAGCGCGGACTGCCCAATATTGCGGCTGGCTGATCTCGCCGGTCTCGACTCTTCGCCACAGGGGATCGTGCGGCGGATCGAAGGGGCCGGTCCAATCCAACGTGCCGGGGGCCAGCACGATCCTGGCTTCCAGCGCCCGGATGACCTCGAAGGGCGTCACCAACACCGGCCCGCCGAAGTCCAGCACCAGAGCCCGCAGACTCATGGCTGATCACCGAACACATACTTGGCAGCGTAAGCGGCCACATCCCATTGGGCCCCAACGTCTTTAACCGTCCCGCTGCCGGCAACCGTGATCGGTCGAGCCTGAACGACGCAAACCGGATCGCCCGGCCGGCGGTTCTGGTCGATCACCCATTCGATATCCACCGGGTATCCGTAGCGGTCCTCGATAGCGCAGACCGTATCGGCCGCGGCGCGGATCTCCTCCTCGTCCAGAATTGGTGCATCACGAAACGGCGCAGGCATCGCGGTCTCGACGACCTCACCTCGCGCATAGTCGAATGTCGACACCACCTTTTTGTGGGCAACGTCGTGGAACAGCACACGCCGGTCGGCTTTGTCGACTTCGATGTGGTCGGGGGTCACCGCACCCTGTACGACGGCCTCGCCCCACCCCCATGTGCCCTCGATGACCATCCGGTCCGACCTGCCGGTTACCGGGTGGATGGAGAACGCGACGCCGGAGACCCGGGCGTGCACGAGTTCGAGCACGCCGACCGCCATCGGCATCTCGTGGTGCGAGATACCATGTTTAAGCCGATAGGACAGCGCACGAGCGGAGAAAAGGCTGGCCCAGCAACGCTGCAGGGCAGCGAGCACTCGGTGCTCGCCCGACATCCCGAGGTAGGTGTCGAACATGCCGGCAAAGCTGGCCCGGGAACTGTCCTCGCCGACCGCGGAGCTTCGCACCGCGACCGGTCGATTGACCTCCGCGCAGCGGAACGTCAATTCGACATATGCGTCGGCGATCGCGGCGGCCAATGTGGGTTCCACCGGGGTCTGCTCGAACTTCCCGCGGATGGTGTCCGCGACGACTGCGAGTTGATCGCAGCCCGCGTTGCCGGTCAGCGTCGACAGTTGCTCTTCGACAAAGCTGTCCAGGCCCGACTCGGCGCACTGATGAGTGCAGGCGTCGACGGTGACGGTGAAACCGCGCGGCACCGTGAAGCCGTGACGGGCCAGTTCACTGAGCCGGCCCATCTTCGGTCCGGCGACCGCGGTCGCCGATACCGGATCCAGGTCGTCCAGCCACGCGATGAACCCCGTCATGTCGATGTCCCGGACGCTGCCTGGCTGCGACGTCGGTAGACGGTTACGGTGCCCATCGAACCGTTGACCTGCACCTCGTCGCCGTCCCGGATCAGAACCGTGGCGAGCCCGACTGCGGTGACCGTCGGCACGCCGTACTCTCGACCGACGATGGCCGCATGTGACAGCGAACCACCCCCATCGCAGATGCAGCCGGCGATCTTCGCGAACGCCGGCGTCCAGTTGGGCGAGGTCGACTCGCATACCAGCACGTCGCCGGGCTGGATCCGGTGCAGGTTGTCGGCGTTGCTGAGCACCCGTGCGGGTCCGCGCGCAATACCGCCGGCGGCAGGCACCCCGGTCAATGTCGTGACGTCGGCGTCTGAGCCCCCAGTGCGCACCGCGTGCAGAAAATGCTCGTTGAGGCCGAAGACCTCCATCAAGATGGGATCTCGGACGGTGTCGGGCACCGTGCCGAGCACCTTGGGCATCGTCGCCCGACGTTGGTACCAATAAGTGAAGTATTGGCGGCGTTCGGCGATCATGTTCCGCAACCCGCTGAAACTGCGTTCGCCGTCGAGGGTCGCCATCAGCTCTGGCCAAAACAAGAACAACGTGTCGTCCGGTTCATCGGCACCCAAAGCGGCTGCGGCGGCCAGACATCCGTGGCGCATCGGCAACGCTGCCCGCAGATCGATGTAGTAATCGTGCTCTTCGTTCCACCAGGTGAAGTTGGCTGCCCGGCAGGAGGCCAACCCTGCGTCGAAGACGGCCTGTTCGTTGCGTGTGAGTTTCGATCGTGCCACGTCGATCGCGCTCTCGGAGGCCGCCATGGCGACCATGCGGGCGGCGGTGAAATCGTGCTGGGCGTCCTTCTGCAGGAAGGTTTTGATGGTGCCCAGCGGTGATGTCGGATCCTCGACCCAGCTGGGCAGCGCCACATCACTGATCCCCTCGGTGCGCCACCCGTAGACGTCAAGGAAGATCTCGAACTCCGCCAACCATCCCGCTGCCCTGCCGCCCTCCTTGCTGAGCGCCGCCTTGAGTTGCTCCGGCTCGGTGCTTCGGAAAACGTCGTCGAGTCCGGTTTTGCGGGCCAACGCGGCCAAGCGCCACAACTCGCGGTCCGTTTCCATGATCCGGGTGTCATCGCCCTGCAGGAATTGGCTGACCTCGGCCGGATCGATCCCCATCTCTATGCACAGTCCGCGGAAAGCCAGGTAGTTGGCCAGCAGCGGGTACATCAACTCGAAGTGAATCTCCCATGCCTTCCGGTGGTAGGCACGTGCGCGGCGCAGGTAATCGCCGAGTTCCGCGGGCGTCATGCGGGCAAGATCGACACGATGAAGGCGCTGCCAGCCCGCATCGATCTCCGCGCGCCGTTCCTGCCAGGTTTGCGCAAAATCACGGACGAAGGCCGGCAGGGCCCGGGTGAACCGCGACACTCGCCGAGCATTGTCGGCCGCCGGGTCAAGCAGGATCTCTGCTGCGTAGGTGTGCGTTCCGGCCGTGCGCACCGAAATGCCCCGTCCCGACGGCAGCGACAACACGTCCGCGGCGTGTTGGGTTGCCCAGGCGTAACCGTCAGTCACGCTGATCAGGCCCATCGGGGTGAGCCCGCGGGGCCAGTGGAAGTCGAGAAACCAAAAGCGGCTCTGATCCTCCGGGCGAAACGATGAACATGGATCTGCCGGCATTGGCGCCGCATCATCGCAGTACCCAGGATACCCGGCATCCTCGACGAAGTCGTCGAGCGGGACGACGGTCGCCATTTCAGCTGCTCGTGGCCTGCACCGATTGTTTAGCACGGACGCGGGCGCACATGCGGCGTCCCAGTCTGATCGGGCACCTCATTGCAGTTCCGCCTCCCAATCCCTGTCTTGCAGTGCGTCGCGAATGTACATCAGGAATCGTGCGGCTGTGACACCGTCGAATGCCCGGTGGTCATAAGAGAATCCCAGTACGCACATGTGGTGGATGGCGATCCCGTCGCCCACCACGGTCGGTCGACGGGACACCCCCTCGGTGGACATGATCGCGACGTTGGGCTGGTTGATGATCGGCGCGGAGGCGAAGCTCCCGAGCGGTCCAGGGTTGGTGATCGTGAACGTCGAGCCCGAAAGGTCGTCGGCGGTGAGGCTCTTCGCCTTCGCGGCGTCACCGACGGTCTTGATCGCCCGAGCCAGTCCGCGCAGATTCAGCGCATCTGCTCCCTTGATGACGGGGGCCATCAGGCCTTGCTCGTTGAGGTCCACGGCGATAGCGAGGTTGACGTGGCGATGCAATGTCATGGTCTTGCTCGCCATGTCGACCGACGAGTTGACGGCCGGGTGGACGCGTAACGCATCGCATGCAGCCCGAGCGATGAACGCCAGATAGGTCAGCGACGTTCCCTCCTGTTTGCGGAACTGGTCCTTGTGGCGCTGCCGGATGTCCTCGATGCGCTGCAAGTCGACCTCGACCGAGGTCCATACGTGCGGTGACGTTTGCCGCGACTCCAGCATCCGCTGCGCGGTGACCAACCTGATCCGCGAGAGCGGCACGACATCGTCGCGGTGGACGGATACCGGCGGCACCGACGCCGGCGCTGCGGCGACAGGTGGAGCCTCAGCGACAGGTGGCGCCGCGGACCGGGTGGCAATCACAGCCAGGACGTCTTCGCGCGTGATTCGCCCGCCCGCGCCCGATCCCGACACGGTGGACAGGTCGACGTCGTTGTCGGCGACGAGGCGGCGCACCACTGGCGACAGCAGCACGCCCTTGCCATTACCACGACGCGTGGCCACCGGCGCGGGTGCCTCGGCAATACCGCTCGGTGCGGCGGCGGCGGGTTCAGCGGCCGGCGCCTGCTCCTGCTCCTGCGGGGGTGTGGCGTCCGGCGCTGCCCCCGCCGGACCGATCCGGGCGAGCACCGTCCCTACCGGTACCGTTTCCCCCTCTGGGACAAGCACCTCCAGCAGCACGCCGTCGAACGGGCTCGGCAATTCCGAATCGACCTTGTCAGTCGATATCTCCAGCAGCGGATCGTCGAACGCGACCTCGTCGCCGATCGATTTCAGCCACTGCGAGACAGTGCCTTCGGTGACGCTCTCGCCCAGTTTCGGCATCGTCACCACTTGCAGGTCATCAGCCATGATTGCTCCATTTCAGCCATGCAGCGATCGCCCGGTGAGGGCGAGCATCGTTTCGCCCACCGCCTCCGACAGGCTGGGGTGCGGGTGGATGAAGGCGCCGACCTCTTCGGGCAGCGCCTGCCAGTTGACGGCCAGATAGCTCTCGGCGATCAGTTCGCTCGCCCACGGCCCGACCACGTGCACGCCGAGAATCGGACCGTCACGCTGGGCAACGACCTTCACCATCCCCTCGGTGTCCCCGATGATCATGGCGCGGCCGTTGCCGGCGAACTTGTGCTTGTGCACCACCACGTCGTGGCCGGCGGCCTTGGCGTCAGCCTCGGTGTACCCGGTCCACGCGAGTTCGGGATGGGTGTAGACCACCCAGGGAACGCGCGCGTAGTCGACCGGGGCGGGCAGTTCACCGAGGATCGCCTTGATCGCCACGATGGCTTCGGCGTAGGCGACATGCGCCAAACCGGGGGTCTCGACGACGTCGCCGACTGCGTAGACACCGGGCCGAGTGGTCGCCATCGTCGTCGTGTCCACTTCCACGAATCCTTTGTCCGACACACCTACCCCGGCCTCGGCCAGCCCCATGCCCTCGCTCACCGGACGGCGCCCGATGGCCACCAGCACCTGGTCCACCTCGATCTTCTCCGAGGCACCGTTTGCCTCGAATCCGACAACGATCCCGCCGTCGGATTTCTCGGGCGCATTGACCTTCGCCCCGGCGTGGATGGTGGTGCCGCGCTTGACGAGCGCCCTGCGCAGGACACCGGCAATTTCTTGATCGGGACCGATCGGCAGGACACCGCTCGGCAGTGCTTCCAGCAGGGTCGTGTCGACACCGACGTCGGTAAAGACCGAGGCGAATTCCGAGCCGATGACGCCGCCGCCGATGACCGCGACCCGATCCGGCAGGGCGTTGCTGCGGGTGCTGTGGTCGGAGCTGACGATGCGCTCACCCTCGAACTCGAAGCCGGGTATGGTTCGCGGCGCCGAACCGGTCGCGATGACGACCGCACGGCCGCGCACGACAGTGCCGTTCACCGAGACCGCGCCGGAGTCGGTGAGCCGGCCCCACCCGGTGAGCAGTTCGATCTTGCGCCGCTTGATCAGCCCCGACAGCCCGCCGACAAGCTGATCGACGATCCCGTTGGTCCGGCCGGCGACGCGAGCCCAATCCGTCGAGACGGCACCCGAGCCGTCGGTGACGATGCCGAATTCCGCGGCATGGTTGGTCGTCCTATACACCTCGGCGGTCTGTAGCAGCGCTTTGGCCGGGATGCATCCACGATTCAGGCAGGTACCCCCGAGGTTGTCGGCCTCGATGAGGGCGACGGTGAGGCCCGCCGATGCGCCGTAGAGCGCCGCAGCGTAACCGCCTGGGCCACCGCCTATCACCACGACGTCGTAGTCCTGCCCCCGGCTCATGCGGTAGCCACCTTCCGCAGAGTTTCTACGACCTGTGTTGTCTGTGGCACGACGTCGTCCTCGAGTGTCGGGCTCGTCGGGATCGGGGTGTTCTTCGCCGCGATCCGCACGACCGGGTGGTCCAGCGACCAGAAGCATTCTTCTGTGATGACGGATCCGATCTCGGCGCCGTATCCCAGCCGGCGCGCGGCCTCGTGCAGCACGACGGCGCGCGCGGTCTTGCACACCGACGCCACGATGGTGTCCACGTCGAGCGGGACCAGGCTGCGGATGTCGATCACCTCGACGGAGATGCCCTGCTTCTCCAGCTCGGCGGCGGCCTCCAGCCCCTGGTGGACGCCGACGGAGTAGGTCACCAACGTGATGTCGGTGCCCTCCCGAACCACCCGAGCCGAACCGATCGGCACCGGTTGCAAAGACAACGGCGCCTTGATTCGTCGGTAGAGGTATTTGCTCTCCAGATAGAGCACCGGGTTGTTGTCGCGGATCGCGCTGATCAGCAGCCCCGCGGCATCACTCACCGTAGCCGGCGCCACGATTTTCAATCCCGGCACGTGGGCGAAGTAGGACTCCACGCTCTGCGAATGCGTCGGCCCCGCGCGCAGGCGCGCCCCGAATGGACAGCGGAACGTGATCGGCAATGGGTTACCAGTTCGGAAGTGGTGTCGCGCAACAACATTGATGATCTGGTCGAAAGCGCAGGAGATGAAGTCGGCGAACTGGAATTCGACGACCGGGCGGAGCCCGACCAGCGCGGCGCCAGCCGCGAGCCCGGTGAACCCGGACTCCGCGATCGGGGTGTCAACGACGCGGCGCTCACCGAACCGTTCCAAGAAGCCCTTGGTCACCTTGAAGGCACCGCCGAACTGCCCGACATCTTCGCCGATGAGGAAGACGTTCTCGTCAGCTTCCATCTCGGCGGCCAGCGCCCGGCTGACGGCGTCCAGGTAGCTGACCTCTCCATTCGTGTTAGCGGCCTCAGTCCGCATAGACGCGCGCCTCCAAATCGATCGGCTCGGGCATCGGATCGGCGAGCGCCGCTTTACGGGCATCGATCGCGATCTGGCGCACCTCTTCGCGGATCTTGGTGACGTCTGTGTCGTCGATAATCCGCAACTCGCGTAACCGCTCGGCGAATTCCTCGACCGGGTCCCGTTTTGCCCATTCCGCCAGCATCTCCCTGGGCACGTAATCGGCGGGGTCGTGCTCGGCGTGGCCGTGCATGCGCATGGTGACCGCCTCGATGAGTGACGGGCCCTCACCGGACCTGGCCCGTTCGACTGCACGACATGTCGCCTCGTAAACCGCGATCACGTCGATGCCGTCCACACGTTCCCCCGGAATTCCGTAGGCGGTGGCTTTGGTCGCGAAATCCGCCGACTTCGAGGTCAGCCGTAGCGGCGTCGAGTAGGAGAACTGATTGTTCTCCACGACGAAGATGCACGGCAGCTGCAGTACCGCGGCGATATTGAGGGCCTCGTGGAAATCGCCCCGGCCCGTCGAACCGTCCCCGCAGTAGGCCAGCGCCACCCCATCGCTGTGGCGGTACCGGAACGCGAAAGCGGCGCCGGTGGCGACCGGGTAGTTGTCGGGTATATGGCTCGGCGGATTGTAGATATTGAGGTCAAGGCGTCCGTAATGCAGCGTGCCGTCGCGGCCGCCGGTCGGCGAGGTGGCCTTACCCATAAAGCTGTCCATCACCTCGCGCGGCTCGACACCCCGCCAAAGGTGCGCGCCGAGATCGCGGTGCAACGGTGCGAGGAAATCGCTGGGCCGCAGCGCCGCCACGGTCCCCACCGCGATCGCCTCATGCCAATGCCCGGTGTAGAGCGAGCCGAGCAATTCGCCCTGACGGTACATACTGACCATTCGGTCCTCCACGGCACGCTGCAACGCCATGGTGCGGAACATCCGCAGATACAACTCGCGCTCGGGTGCGGACCTGGTTTTCACGCGACGCGCGCCGCCGCGGGTCGCGGTACCCCTGCTCTCGACTGCCATGGCTTTGTCGCGCCCTCTCATCGGTACATCGGCAGCGCCGACACCGGCCAGCCGAGACTGTGTATGTCGAAGACCCGCTGGGTCGGCTCCGGCAGGCCGCGCTCTGCCATTGCCGTCCGGAATTGCGGGCTCTGCTCGAAGCTTCGCGGTGCCTCGTCCGTCTCTCCCACATCGCAGACCACGGGGCCGCAGTCACGTGGCACCGCGGGGTGGATCATCGGTCGGGCCGAGGAGACCCGTGTCACGCGCAGAATCGCCTTGTCGTAACAGGCGAGCAGCACATGGGAATCGCCGCGGAAGTCGAAGGCCGCCGGCACCCTACCCATGTCCACCTCCGCAGCCGGTGAGGAACTCGTCGAGCAACCGGTTGAACTCGGCGCTCCGTTCGATCTGGGTCCAGTGCCCGCACTGACCGAAAACGTGTAGCTGGGAGCGGTCGATGAGCTGTAGCAACCGCAGTGAGGTGCGCATTGGGATCACCCGGTCCTCGCGGCCGTGAATGATGAGCGTCTCATGTGGCAGCGCGGCGATCTTTTCGTCAGGGGTTGCCATCGCGTCGACATGGCGCTGCCTGGGCGCCGGGAACATCGAGCTGAACGCCTCCTGAAAACCCGGCTCGATGCTGGCCCGATAGCGCACCTCGGCAAGCTCGTCGGAGACCAGTTTGCGCGAGTAGGCAAACACATCAAGCAGGCCATGCATGGCGCCCAGCGACGGTTCATACCCCCAGACCGTGTCGAGCGCGTCGGTGATAGGAAACGGCACACCGATGCTGCCCATCAGCACAAGCCGGTCCACGCGGTCGGGATGTTGGACGGCGACCCGCAACGCTATAGCCCCGCCGAAGCTGTTGCCGACCAGCGAAGCCCGCTCCAAGGACAGGGCATCGAGCAGGCCCACGACCTGGTCCGCCCAAGTCTGCACGCCGTAGCTAATCGCTTCGGGCCGCTCCGAGTAGCCGAAGCCGACCATGTCCGGCGCGAGAACACGGTGATGCCTCGCCAGGTCCGGGATGGTCAGTCGCCAGTTCGCATAGGCCGTCACCCCTGGCCCCGAGCCATGGATCAACACCACCGGTTCACCGTTACCGGACTCCAGGTAATTCGTGCGGAAACCGCCGGCGACGACCGATCCGCCGATCTCCGGCCTCTCGACGACGGTCATCGGTCGACACCGGGACGGTGGGTGCGGATCAGCATGTTGACGACCAGGTCGTCGAGCACCGTGCGTTCGACGGGCTTCTCGGGCCGCGCCCACCGCTCGTCACCGACTTTGATGCGTGCGATGTGGTGCGGCGCGTCGGCATCCACGAACAGACGGAAATTCTGGCCCTCGCAACTCAGCTCGAAGGCCAGCACGCCGGTGCCGTATTCGTCGCGCAGCGCGATGCGTTCGGCATCGGCGCCGAGCATGGCGTTGGCCTCGGCGATCATGTGTTCCGCATATGCCCGCAACTCGAACCACTCGGCCACCGCGACGGCGATCGAACAGGTAGAGCTGGGCTCGAACCGCAACTCGGTCGACTCCGCTTGCGAGCCGGCGGCAGCCTCGCGTACCCGCAACATAAACGGCGTGAAGGCGACGTCGCGCTGGCTGGTGGTGGTCATCGAATCTCCTTCCGCCGGCCCTCAGGTCGTCTTCATCAGCGGACTGCGGACCCCGCCGGTGGCCTTGTCGGACGAGTCGAAGAAGTCCTCGCGGTAGATGTCGCGCGGGAAAAGCCGCTTCCGCACCAGCATCTTGATCGCTGCCTCCACCATCGGAGGGGGCCCGCACAGGTAAGCCAGGTGGCCCCGGCACGTCTGAAAATCGTTGGCCACGACGTCGGTGACCATTCCGTGCGCGATCCCGTCGACCTCCTCATCTGACAGACACGGTCGGTAGGTGAACCGGTCGGGGAACTGCTCGGCCAGCCGCTGGAAGAATTCCACGTCGTAGAGGTCTTCCTGGGTTCTGGCGCCCTGATACAGGTACAGGCGGTGCGGCAGATCTGTCTCCAGCACGTGCCGAACGATCGCCTTCAGCGGGGCTAGTCCGGTCCCGCCGCCGATCAGGATCGCCGGCTGGCTGCGTTGTTGCCTCAGGAAGAAACGCCCGTAAGGGCCGGTCAGCTGCATCGCGTCGCCGACGGCAAGGTCTTTGAACACCCACCCTTCGGTGGCAAGTCCGCCCGGGGTGTTTCGGATCTGCAACTCGATGCGATTCGGCTGGCAAGGCGGATTGGCCATCGACCAGCTTCGGTTCACGCCCTTTCCGGGGATTGCAACCTGGACATACTGACCCGGGTTGAACCTGATCTCACCGTCCAGATCGATCAGCACCCGGCGGGTACCGCGCGCACAGTCTTCGATCGCGGCCACCGTCCCGCAATAATCGTGGATGGGGTAAAACTCCACTCCGTCTTCGACATCCACGTCGGCTTCGATGGTGACGTCGGAGTTTGGCGTGGCGACGCAGACCAGCGCCTTGCCCTCGTTCCGCTCGAAATCCATCAGGGCAAAGGAGGAAGCATCGTTGTGCTCGACGTCGCCATCGAGCACTTGCACCTTGCACGTCGCGCAGGTGCCGTGAGTGCAGGCGTGCGGCAGCCAAATACCTTGCCTCAAGCATGCGTCGAGGATCGACTGGTCAGAACGGCACGGCACCTGGCGGTCCAGCGGCTCGACGCTGACGGTGTATGTCTCGGTCATGGCGGTTATCCCCTGCTCGTCTCGGTTAGCTGCGGGTGAGGTCAGGTGAACACCGTGGTGAAACTCTCGCTGACCTCACGAGAGATGTAGACAATCCCCTTGTTCGCCTGCTCGGCGGTCCAGGTGATCGTCGGGAAGTCCGCCCCGGTGATGTAACCGCCGGAGAACACTTCGTTGCGGTTGCCCGCCGGGTCGAAGAAGTAGATGGTCTTACCGCGGGTGATGCCGTGTCGCGTGGGTCCGATGTCAATGGATACGTCGTCCATCGCGAAGACGTCACCGGCGCGCAGGATTTCGTTCCAATCCTCGAGCCAGTAGGCCCAGTGGTGCAACTTGCCGTTCTCGCCCTTGATCACCGCAAGGTCGTGCGCCTTCTGGCCGCAGAACAACCATGTCCCGATGAGGTCCGGGTCGGCGGGATCGGTGATCAGCCTTTCCGAGACGTAAAAATCCAGGCACTCCCGGAAAAAACGCTCGACGAGTGCGGGGTCTTCGGCCGCGATCAGCGCATGGTCGAGCCGATGGACCGCCGCGCCGCGGGCGTGTCGGTGCCATGGATCGGGGTTGACGGTGCCGGTCTCGGTGCCGAGATACTCCATTTCGGTGTAGAACTCAACGACGTGCTCCGACGGCAGAACCACCCGAAGACCGTCGCCGACGGCGAGGTTTTCGCCCTTACTCATCCGTCCACTGGTCGCGCCGAATCGATTGATGCGGTTCTCGAATTCGGCCAGGTCGTCTTCGGTGTGAACCTTGAAACCCAGCTTCACCAGGCCGACGCCACCCTCCTCGAGTACGACGGAATGATGATCGAACTCGTCCCAGGCCTTCAGGTACACCCTCCCGTCGTCCTGCGAGACCACCGACTGGCCAAGCGTGTTGCTGTAATGATCGACAGCCTCCGCCAGGTCGGTGACTCGTGCATGCACGTAGCCGATCCGGTTAACGGACATCGCCGCCTCCTTCGTCGAGAATCTTTCGCGATGTGGTCGAGGGGTTCGTCCGCACGGCGGCGACCTCGCGTTGCGCCGCGGCGAACAACAACGGGAACTTGAGTTTTAGCCGGCTACCGGGTCGCAGCTGCAGGACGACTTCGTCGGAAACGGGCTGGGCCCGACATGTCAGCACCACACCCTGGGCCCGCTCCTGGTCGTTGAGCACGCTTGCTGCGATATTCTTTCGATAGCCCACCTCGCCGGAGATCAGATCCGCCTTGCAAATTCCGCAGCCGCCACGGCGGCAACCGAACCGGTAGGTGAAACCATCGCGACAAATCGCTTCGAGAATCGACTCACCGTTGTGAACCGGCAGCTCGATCGCGCCGGGCACCAGGCGGAGGATCGCCGTCACCGCACCCGGAACCTGATCAAGCCCTTGTGCGGGATGGCGAGGTCGGCGATGGTCTGGTCCGGCCTCGGGTCAATCGCTTCCTCGTCGCGACGCCAGTCGGTCGCGCCGTCGGGCCGGTAGTCAGGGTCACCCGATGCCCAAGAATCGATCATCTGACTCTTGAAATCCGACCAGGTCATGGACTTGGGCACCCGGAAGCACGCCGCTGAGCAGAGGAAGATGTTGTCCTCCCACAGCACGTGAACGAGCTGGTCGTCACCGTAGACTTCCTGACGGTCCTTTGCGGGGAAGTCGTAGGGCCCCAAGGCCTTGACGGTCATACCTGCACACCCGCCGGAGCGTGCCATTTCGCCCACCGCTTGGCGTCTTCGGAGGTGGTGTACTCACCGTTGTCGCGACCATCGACGATGCCGTACCAATCAAGCACCTCCGGTATCGTCGCCCCGCCGCAATCACCCTGGTAGATCTGGTGCACGGGCAACCACGCCTGGACGTATTTCTCCGGCTCCCGGTCGAAGATCCATTGGCATCCTTCGGAGCAGAAGTTGTAGCGCTCGTCGCGAAAGACGCTGTGCCGCTGCGCAATGGTCGTAGGGTCGCCCACTTCGGTGAAGCTCATCGGAATCTGGCACACCTGACACAGCTGCGGCAGCCCGCGGTTGAAGAAGCGGTTGCCGTTGGCCTGCATCGCTGCGGCCTTCTCCCACAGCGGCCGGTAATGCCGGTCGAAAGTGTCCGGGTATTGCGCCGACAGCCAGTCCATTTCGTCCTTCGGCGGGACCGTCGTGGTGAACGCGGCCACGTGGCTAAACTGGTAAAAGATCCAGGCGGCCTGGTGACTGACGTAGTCCTTTTCCACGATGGCCTGTTCGACGTGGCGGGGTGGTCGGATCCCGTAGTACTCCAAGTCCGGGAACAGGCCCTCCAGCATCTGCTTTTCCAGGTAGAGCTCGAAGGCCTCCTTCCAGCTCATCACCTTCCGAGGCAGCAAGTAGTCCTGCATGTAGGCAACGATCGTCAGTAGCCGGTAGCCGCGCCAGAACCACTTGTCGATCCAGTCCTGGATGATCGGCACGTTGTCCTCGTCCTGCTCGAGCATGAACTTGATCACCTCAAGGCCGAGCGTCATGTGGCGGCTCTCGTCGCTCTGCGCCGAGAAGCCGAAACTCATCGTCGAAATGTCGCCGTTGAAGCTGGCGCCGCTCATGAACGGCACGAACAGCAGGTTGGTCAGGAAGTACTCGAAACTGAACGAGATCGCCGCCATGAACTCGAACGGGCCGGCCGACAGTCCGTCTTCGAAGTACGACTTCGGCACGCTCAGATACCACACCCGCTCAAACATCTTCGTCGGCGAGTGAAAGCCGTCGTAGTACTTGTTCAACGTCGAGAGCGCATGGGTCTCGGTCTGGGCGTGACGCAGCTCGTCAATGCTTTGACACAACGCCGCAAAGCGCGGTCCCGGTCCACTGAATTGCCTTGCTTGGTAGGCAAAGTGGCGATGCGCCATGTACTCGAGCGGCATCACGCCCTGCAGGAACAAGCGCATCGCGTTGAAGTAACGCGCATCACTGATCTGCAGGTGTCCCTGCCCCTGCGCAAAGCTGTCGAACGTCGCGTAGAGCCTCTTGTCTTTTTCCGCCTGGTACTTGCAGTAGGCATCCATGGTCAGCCGGAATGGGTCATCCCAGGCGTCCCAGTCGTGGATCTTGATGCCCTCGAACCGCATGTGCGGGTAAAGCTGTTCCTCCGACACGTACGTCGGCTTCCAGTCTAAATCACGGGTGAGCAGCCGGTATCGCTCCCGCATCGAGGCCTTGACCACAATTACTCCTTCAGTGTTCCCACTTGATCAGAATCTCGTCCTCGTCCCATTCGGCGATATTGCCGACGAGGGAGATGATCACCATCTGAAATTCGTTCGTATCCCAGGGACCGCCGAGCAATCTCTCCACGGTTGTGCGCCGGATGACCAGGTGCCCGGCGACCGTAATTTTGACCATTCCCGGCATTCGCCAGATCTCTGCGCCCGGGTTGTCCTCTTCGATCGCCTCGATAATCGGTCGCGTTTCATCGGTGTCCTGCAGGTCGACACCCACGTTGCGGACCCGTGGTGTTCGCGCCTCGGTCATGCCCCAACTCCTCCCGCCTCGGTAAGAGGAATGCCGATTTCCTCCAGGCTTTCCGCCAGCTCGGCGGCGTAGCGGGTCGCCGCAGACTTGATCGAGGTCGAGCCGAAGTTCGTTTCGACGTCCTCGGCGAGGCCATGTATCGCCTCGCGCGCCTGCGGATACCACCGATCTGCGATGGCGCCGAGCGCGTTCCGGTTCGCGTCACCGTAGTTGGGGTCGCCGATCCACGCCTTCAGCAAGGCCTTCAGCCATTTCTGATGGTCGGCATACCACCGGCTGAAATGTTGCGCGAGCAGACTGTAGGCCATTGCACCGCGGAACACCGCGCGATCATCGAGGTGCCGGAACAGCAACGGGTACAGCTGCGCATCGGTCAATTCGAACGCGAGCACCCCGCTGACCCAGTCCGGTTCGATGAGCGCCTGCTCGGTGAGCTCCCGCAGTCCCTGCAGACTTGCTTGCTCCAGCCAATAGCGTTTGGCCTCGGCCAGCTTGTCACCCGAGCCGCCGGCCATCGCCAAGCCAACCATGCTGAGCAACTGCGCGTTGCCGATCCGGTCCATGGACGCGAACCCGTTGGGCTGGGATATCGATGTGCCCCATGCGAGCCGGCAACCATTGATGAAGGCTAGTTGGGCCCCGGATTCATAGTGCCGCAAAGGCACTATCGCGTGCGCCATAAATCCATGCCAGTTTTCCGGGAGCCGGTCGAAGAGATCGTGCTCTTCGACGTATTTCAAATCCTTGCCGAAGGAATCGTAATGATCGGCCCGGGCCGCCACATAGGTCGCGTAGTAATACTGCCTGGGATCGCTGTAGGCATACGGGTCGGTCAACTTCACCGCCGAGAAATCGGGGTCGAAAATTTCGTGCTCGGGATCCCAAAGCGGCCGATAATGGAAATTATCCGTCGACTGGATATCGTAGGTTCCCTCTTGATACCGGCTTGCCGGTTTGTCGCCGAACCGGTCGATCAGACACTGGAACGTGTTGCGGATCGGGTCAACCGTCTGTGTCCGCAGCTCGTACCCCATTGCTCCTCCTCTCTGGCCGCCGGACCGACCGATCAGGCGTAGGCCTCGACGGTGCCGAGGCCGTCGAATTCAGCTGTGACAGAATGGCCGGCGCGCAGCGCGATCGGCGCCGTGAGTCCACCGGAAAAAATCAACGACCCCGCCGGTAGGGCCTCGCCTCGCTCGGCCAGCCGGTTGACCAGCCAGGCCACCGATGCGGCGGGGTGGCCCATCACGGCTGCGCCCGCCGCGGTGGCCACCAGGTCACCGTCGGCGCGCAGCACACACCCCACCAGCCGAAGATCGGGCACCTCCGTAGGAGGTAATGCCTTCGGCCCCAGCAGGAAACGACCGGCGCTGGAGTTGTCGGCGACGACGTCGGGCAAGGTGAACCGGTAGTCTCGGTATCGTGAGTCCAGTACGTCGAGGGCCGCAAACACCGACCTTGTCGCCGAGAGCACGTCGGTAACCGTTGCGCGACCGGAAAGCTCCTCGCCCAGCAGGAAGGCAATTTCCGGCTCGACGCGCGGCTGGATCAGCGAAGTCAGATCGAGCGGCTCACCGAACGGCGCTAGCATCTTTCGGGTTACCCTGCCGTACAACGGATCTGACACGCCCATGGCCTCCTGCTTGGCGCGGCTGGTAAGGCCCAGCTTCGCGCCGACCACGATGTCTCCCGCGTCGACTTTGGCGCGCACGAACAAACCCTGTGCCTCATAGGCGGTCTCGAGATCGAAGTCCGGCCAGGTCTCGGAGAACGGGTTGATCGCCTTGCATTCACGCTCGGCCACAACGAGTTCCTCGGCGATTTGTCGCGGTTCGATCATGCTGCCGCCTCTGATTCGACGGAGAAGCGCACGGTGACCGCTCCCAAGTGGGCGTACTCTGCCCGGAACACGTCACCGGACGCGACCGCCACCATCCGATGGACGGCGCCGGGCAGCACCACATCACCGGCATGCAGACCGACCTCGAAGGCGGCCAGCTTGTTCGCCAGCCAAGCAACGCAGCGGGCTGGATTACCCAATGCCGCCGCGCCGGCACCGGTGTCGATGACGGCACCGTTGCGGCTCAGCGCCATGCCGACCAGGCGCAGATCGAGGTCGGTAACCTTGCGCAGCCGGCCGCCCAGGACGAGTTTGCCCGACGAGGCGTTGTCGGCGACGGTGTCCACCAGCTTGATCCGCCAGTCGGCCACCCGGCTGTCGACGATCTCGATCGCGGGCAGCACTCCGGCGATGGCGGCGAGTGCGTTCGCCGTCGTGACACCGGGACCGACGAGGTCGTCACCAAGCACGAACGCCATCTCTGCTTCCACCCGCGGCTGCACCATGTCCGCGAGCGACACCTCGTCCCCGTCCTCGACGAACATCTCGTCAAGCAGAACGCCGAAGTCCGGCTCGCCGACTCCGAGGAGCTGCTGCATGGTCCGGGCGGTCAGGCCAATCTTGCGACCCCGGATATAGGCCCCCGCCGCGACGCGCCGATCGATGTTGTAAGTCTGGATGGCGTAGGCGTCATCGACGCCAAGCTCGGGATGCCCCGCTGTCAACGGCTCCACCGGCACACAGGACGTGTCGGCTTGCCAGAGCTGGTCAGCCAGCTCGACGATCAGCGAGGCGTCGGTCATAGCGATCACACTGCGCCCGGTCTGCGGAGCAACAAAGAAGTGTTCCTCTGGGCGGAACCACCACCGGCGAACGACCACCAGCGCGGTTCAGCGCGTGTCGCCGGCGCGACACCCTCAGCAATCTCCGGCTCGGACCGATGATGATTTGTCCTCGACGGCGCCGTCGACGACGGCGTTACCGAGCATCTGCCGACATCAGTTGGTGCAGTACCACTCGTAAACGCCGTCGGACCGGATCCGCCGCTCCACGGCGCCGGTCGAGCGCAGCCGACCGATGTAGGCCAGCGTCTCTG
>NZ_JBYCLE010000206.1:0-3585 GCF_057473765.1 Mycobacterium sp. TH-M106
GGATCACCACCCGAACAGTGTCGTCGGCCTCGGCCCGGCAGAACGCCTCGTCGAGCTGCACCAACAGGGTGCGGTTCTGCGCGTTGTGCGCCTCGGGTCGATTGAGCCAGATTCGAGCGATGCGGCCGTCGTCAAGCGTTTCGTAGTCCACCAGGTCAGCGGGGGTCGAAGTGACCGCGCCGGTGCTTGCGGGACTTGTCACTGGCACCACCTCACTTGTTCGCGCCCCACAGCCTACGTCCGGCGGTGGCCTCACCCGCCGCTGGGTCACCGCTGGGTGCTGGTACGGCTGTGACGCACGGCGTACTTCGCTACAGTTGTGTCATGCCTGCTAAACCTGACGCGGCCGAGATCGGCGAGGTAGAACCATTGGCCGCCAGCACCGCACGCCAAGCCAGGCGAGTGGTCGCCGCGTACGCGACCGACGCCGACGAGTGCCGGGTCTTTCTGTCGATGCTTGGCATCGGGCCTTCGAAACCCGAGACATAGATGACCCTCGGGGGCGGCCACGACGACGAAAGTCACGGGGATTCCGACTTCGTGGTCGTCGCCAACCGGCTGCCCATCGACATCGACCGGAACCCGGACGGGACGACCACCTGGAAGCGCAGCCCGGGCGGGCTGGTCACGGCGTTGGAGCCGCTGCTGCGCCGTCGGCGCGGAGCTTGGGTGGGGTGGCCGGGCAACATCGATGTCGGCGGTGATGTCGATGCGGCCGGGGAGCCGATCGAGGCCGACGGGCTGCAGCTGCATCCGGTGCCCCTGAGCGCAACCGACATCGCCGAGTACTACGAGGGATTTTCCAACGCCACGCTGTGGCCGCTGTACCACGACGTCATCGTCAAACCGATCTATCACCGGCAATGGTGGTACCGCTATGTCGACGTCAACCGCCGGTTCGCCGAGGCCGCCTCCCGCGCCGCCGCACCCGGCGCAACGGTATGGGTGCAGGACTACCAGCTGCAACTCGTTCCCAAGATGCTCCGCACGTTTCGGCCCGATGTGACCATCGGTTTCTTCCTGCACATACCGTTCCCGCCGGTCGAGCTGTTCATGCAGCTGCCGTGGCGCACCGAGATCGTCGAAGGCCTGCTCGGTGCCGACCTGGTCGGGTTCCACCTGGCCGGGGGCGCCCAGAACTTCCTGTTCCTGGCCCGGCGCCTCACCGGTGCCAACACCTCCCGGGGATCGGTCGGCGTGCGGTCCCGGTTCGGTGAAGCGCAGCTGGGGTCCCGCACCGTCCGGGTGGGCGCATTTCCGATCTCCATCGACTCGAGTGAACTCGACCAGAAGGCCCGCGATCGCCGGATTCGGCAGCGGGCCAAAGAGATCCGCGCCGAGCTGGGCAATCCCCGCAAGATTCTGCTCGGCGTGGACCGGCTCGACTACACCAAAGGCATCGACGTCCGGCTGAAGGCCTTCACCGAGCTGCTCGCCGAGGGCCGCGTCAAGCGTGACGACACCGTGCTGGTCCAGCTGGCCACACCGAGCCGGGAACGGGTCGAGAGCTACCAGACCCTGCGCGACGATATCGAACGGCAGGTTGGTCACATCAACGGCGAATACGGCGAGATCGGCCATCCGGTAGTGCACTACCTGCACCGTCCGATTCCCCGCGACGAGCTGATCGCGTTCTTCGTGGCCGGCGACGTCATGCTGGTCACCCCGCTGCGCGACGGGATGAACCTGGTGGCCAAAGAGTACGTGGCCTGTCGAAGCGATCTCGGCGGCGCACTGGTGCTCAGTGAATTCACTGGTGCCGCAGCGGAGTTACGCCAGGCCTACCTGGTCAACCCGCACGACTTGGAGGGCGTCAAGGACGCCATCGAGGCGGCGGTCAATCAGTCCGCCGAAGACGGCCGGCGACGGATGCGGTCGCTGCGGCGCCAGGTGCTCGTGCACGACGTGGACCGCTGGGCGAGGTCGTTCCTGGACGCGCTGGCCGACGCGCGTGCCCGGCCAGAGCACTGATCAACTCATCAGGTCGGTTGCCGCGAACCCCCGCGCCGGATCACGATCGGCGAAGTAGTCCTGCAAGGTGCCGCTCAACTTCACCGGGTCCCACGCCTGGCCGTCCGCGACGAACCGGTGCTCGGCGGTGGGCGCCGATAACAGCGTCACACCGGGCCCGTAAACGACGAAGACCTGGCCGTTGACCGACCGGGCCGCCGGTGAGGCGAGGAACCGGACCAGCGACACGACGTGTTCCGGTGACAGCGGGTCGATCTCGCCGTCGGCGGTCTGCGGTGCGGCTCCGAACACGTCGGCGGTCATCGCGGTCCGGGCCCGCGGGCAGATCACGTTCGCGCACACTCCGTAGCGGCCCAGCGCCCGCGCCGCCGACAACGTCAACGCGGTGATCCCCGCCTTGGCCGCCGCATAGTTGGCCTGCCCCACCGGTCCCATCAAGCCGGCTTCCGACGAGGTGTTGACGAGCCGCGCGTAGACGGTGCCGCCGGAATCTTCGGCCTGCTTGGCCTTGTCGCGCCAGTAGGCCGCCGCATTCCGGGTCAGCAGGAAATGGCCGCGCAGATGCACCGCGATGACCGCATCCCAATCCTCGTCGGACATGTTGAACAGCATCCGGTCGCGGGTGATCCCCGCGTTGTTGACGACGATGCTCAACCCGCCCAGCCCGTCGGCACGGCTCACCAGCTCGTCGGCGGTCGTCCGCTCGCTGACATCACCTGCGACCACCACGGCTTTGGAGCCGGCAGCGACTATCTCGTCGATCACATCGGAGGACGTCAGGGCGGCCGGAATGTCGTTGACGACCACCGTGGCGCCCGCGCGGGCAAGGCCGATCGCCTCGGCGCGACCCAGACCGGCGGCTGCACCCGTGACCACCGCGACCTTTCCGGACAGATCGGTGGCGCTGTCGCTCGAAGTCAATGTAGGGATACCTCTCGTTGTCTACTGGTTGTCGACTTGTCGTCTACTCGTCGTCCACCCGGCGTAACGCCGCCCGCGGGCACTCGGCGATCGCCTGCATGGCGTGAGTTTCCTTGTCCTTCGGAATGGGAGCGACTTTGACGTTGCACTGCTCGTCGTCGTTCAGCTCGAACACATCGGGGTCGATGCCGACGCAGATGGCGTTGCCCTCGCACCGGTCGTAGTCCACCTCAACTCGCATCACAGTCTCCTTTATGGCTCCTTGAATACGGCCACTGCTGCCACCATACGACCACATTCGCGATTGCCGAGGCCGAAGGCGGCTGGATCGTGGAGACTAGAACGTGTTACAACAAATGGACCCAGGTAAGCACCTAGGTAAGGACCACAGCAAGGACAGGCGATGCGGATCAGTTACACCCCCGAGCAGGAGGAGTTGCGTCGGGAGCTGCGGTCGTACTTCGCCAAGCTGATCACCCCCGACCGTCGCGAGGCGCTGACCTCGATGTCCGGCGAGTACGGCAGCGGCAATGTGTACCGGGAGACCGTCGCCCAGATGGGCCGCGACGGGTGGCTGGCGCTCGGTTGGCCGACGCAGTACGGCGGCCAGGCCCGCTCGGCGATGGACCAGTTGATCTTCACCGACGAGGCGGCGATCGCCGGCGCTCCGGTGCCGTTTCTGACCATCAACAG
>NZ_JBYCLE010000207.1:0-2989 GCF_057473765.1 Mycobacterium sp. TH-M106
TCACGCCCGAGGGCAACTATGCGCTCTACACCGGCGTGAAGAGCTTGACGCTCGACCAGTCGGAGGCCCAGGGCGTCACGATCCTCGACAACACGATCAAGGCGCACGTCGACGGCGAGCCCGGCAACCACGTCGCCATCCTGGGCGACTCCCAGAGTTCCACGATCTCGTCGATGCTGATGCCGCTACTGCACGAGCAGGGGGTGTCACCGGATCAGGTCGGCTTCGTGCTGCTGGCCGACCCTAATATGCCCAACGGCGGCCTCTTCGAACGCCTGGACGGGGTGACCATCCCGAGTCTGGGTATCACCTTCAACGGCGCGACCCCCGACGATCTCTACCCGACCAGCATCTACATGCAGGCATACGACGGGTTCGCCGACATTCCGCGCTACCCGATCAACTTCCTGTCCGACCTCAACTCGATTCTGGGCATCCAGTTCGTGCATCCGACGTATCAGGCTCTTTCGCCTGAGCATATCGGCGAGTTCAGCCTCTTGCCAGGATCTGCGGAACTGACCGGCGAGGGGCTGACCAACTACTACGCGCTTCCGCTCAGCGACGAAACGGTTCCCTACCTGCCGCTGCTGCAGCTGCTGCTGGATATTCCAGGCGTCGGCAAACCGCTGGCCGACTTCCTGCAGCCGATCCTGACACCACTGATCAACCTGGGCTACGGCGACCCCGACTACGCCTGGTCGACCAGCCCGGCCAACGTGCCCACCGAGTTCGGCCTGTTCCCGAGCTTCGACATGACGCTCAAGGCCCTCCAAGAGAGCGTGGCGGGGATCGGAACCGGGTTCAAGGATGCAATGGCCGGATTGGCGTCGCCCGGGCCGGCGGAGACAGCGGGACTGTCGCTGCCGAGCCTGGCGGACACGCTGAGCGGGCTGGAAACGATGGGCACGGCGTTGGCGGCCGACCCGGCAGGCGAGCTCACCCACATCGTCAACACGCTCACCGGAGCGTTCTCACAGGCCTACGCGACGTTGCTGCCGACAGCGGATGTGGCCACCGGCGTCTTGGTCACCATTCCAAATTACGACCTGCAGTGGTTCATGGACGGGCTCAAGGCCGGTAACCTCCTGGAGGCGATCGGTCAGCCGCTGGCCAATGACGTCTACCTGTACCAACTAGCGGGCGGTTTTGAAACCTTCGCGATGATCAGTGCGTTCCAAACGATCGGCAGCGATCTGCAGGGTCTGTTCTGACCTATCGGCTCAGCTTCCGGCCGTCACCTGGCCGGTATACACCTCATCGGCGGGCCGGGCTTCGGTCTGCTCCTTGGCCCAGCGGTAGTCCGGCTTGCCGGCGGGCGAGCGCTTCATCTCGTCGACCAGCCACAGGCTGCGCGGAACCTTGTAGCCGGCGAGCGCCGATCTGACGAAACTGTCCAGTGCGGCCAGCGACGGTCTGGTGCCGTCGCGAGGTTGCACCACCGCGGCGACGTGGTGACCGTAGCGGGGGTCCGGTACACCGACTACCAGCGCGTCGAACACGTCGGGATGACCCTTCAGCGCAGCCTCGACCTCTTCGGGGTAGATCTTCTCGCCGCCGCTGTTGATCGACATCGAGCCGCGGCCCAGCATGGTGACCGTCCCGTCGGCTTCGACCTGCGCGTAGTCGCCGGGGATGGCATAGCGAACGCCGTTGATAACCCGGAAGGTCTCGGCGGTCTTCTTCTCGTCCTTGAAGTAGCCGATCGGGATGTTGCCGCGTTTGGCGATCATGCCCCGCACCCGCGAGCCGGGCTGCACTTCGTTGCCGTCGTCGTCGAGCACCACGGTGGTCTTGTCGATCTTGACCCGGGGTCCGCCGGTGTTCGTCTCACCCTTGGCGACGACGCTGGTGCCGCCGAACCCGGTCTCCGACGACCCGATGGAATCGGTGATGACGCGATGGGGCAGCAACTCGAGCAGTTTTTCCTTGATGCTGGGTGAAAACAGCGCCGCGGTGCTGGCCATCAGGTACAGCGACGACAGGTCGTATTCCTGGCCGGCGTCGTTGGCGGCGACCAGCGCGTCCAGCAGCGGGCGGGCCATGGCATCGCCGGTGAAGAACAGCAGGTTCACCTTGTGGTCGCAGATGGTGCGCCACACTTGCTCGGCGTGGAATTCCGGTGCCAGCACCGTGGTCTGGCCGGCGAACAACGCCATCCAGGTAGCGGACTGGGTGGCGCCGTGAATCATCGGCGGGATCGGGTAGCGGATCATCGGCGGGTTGGCGGCGGCCTGATTGGCCAGGTCGTGTTCGTCTTTGACCGGCTCGCCGGTGACGAAGTCGGTGCCGCCGAACAGCACCCGGTAGATGTCCTCGTGGCGCCAGATCACGCCCTTGGGGAAGCCGGTGGTGCCGCCGGTGTAGAGCAGGTAGATGTCGTCGGCGCTGCGCTCACCGAGAAGCTCGCCGAAATCGCGTTCCGGCGATCCCTGCGCCAGCGCCGTGGAGAACTCGACACCGCCGTAGCGCCGATAGTCCAGGTCGGAGCCGTCTTCAACAACCAGGATGGTCTTGACGCGTGGGGTGTCCGGCAGCACCTTGGCGACTCGGTCGCTGTACTGTCGCTCGTGCACCAGCGCCACCATGTCGGAGTTGTCGAACAGGTAGCGCAGCTCAGCCTCGACGTAGCGGAAGTTGACATTGACGCCGATGGCCCCGGCTTTGACGATCCCGAGCATCGCGATGACGATCTCGTTGCGGTTGCGGCAGTACAGGCCGACCTTGTCGTCCTTCATCACGCCCTGGTCAATCAGGTAGTGCGCGAACCGGTTAGCCTTCTCCTCCAGCTGGGCATAGGTCAACTGTTCGTCACCGCAGATCAGGGCGATACGGTCGGGGACCACGTCGATAGCGTGTTCAGCGAGGTCAGCGATGTTCAGGGCCACGGACCCAAATTAGAACGTGTTACATTTCGACACAAGTCCCGCACAGTGGCGGAGAAAGGCGGACACCCGTGAGCGAGGCGCACGCCCTGGTCGAACAGCGCGGA
>NZ_JBYCLE010000208.1:0-1904 GCF_057473765.1 Mycobacterium sp. TH-M106
GCGACGCGCTCGCGCTGTTCAGGTTCGGCGGTGTGCTGCTGTTCACGGTCGGCTACACCTTCGGCTTCGGGGCGCTGGTCTGGGTGTACGCCGGGGAGAGTCTGCCCGCCAGAATGCGGTCGATGGGCTCGTCGGCGATGCTCACCTCGGACCTGGTGGCCAACGCCATCGTCGTCGGGGTCTTCCTGACCATGCTCACCTCACTCGGCGGCGCGGCCACGTTCGCGGTGTTCGGCGTATTGGCGGTGTCGAGTTTCGTGTTCGTGTACCGGTATGCCCCGGAGACCAAAGGCAGACAGTTGGAAGACATCCGGCACTTCTGGGAGAACGGCGGAAAGTGGCCCGATGGCGTTCCGGAGACCACAGCGGAGACGGTGTGCCGCTGATCGCCGCCGGGGCAATCGTTCTCGAGGGGCGGGTTTGCCGGCCGGGCTGGCTGGAGACGTCCGATGGCCGGATCGTCGCATGCGGCCCCGGCGCGCCAACCGGCCCCGTCGATCTCGACTTCCCCGACGCCGTGGTGGTGCCCGGCTTCGTCGACGTCCACGTGCACGGCGGCGGCGGCGCGTCGTATGCCGACGGCTCGGACGCCGTCGAGCAGGCCGCGGCGTTTCATCGCCGGCACGGCAACACCACCACCCTGGCCAGCCTGGTCAGCGCCGCACCCGATCTGCTGCTCACCCAGGTGCGTGTGCTCGCCGAATCTACACGGCACGACGCGATTGCCGGCATCCACCTGGAAGGGCCGTGGCTGAGCCCGCAGCGTTGCGGCGCGCACGATCAACACCAGCTGCGCGATCCCGACCCCGCCGAGATCGACGTGCTGCTCGACGCCGGTGAGGGCGCGATCCGCATGGTCACCCTGGCGCCGGAGCGGCCCGGCGGCCTCGCTGCGATCAAACGGTTCGTCGACGCCGGAGTTGTTGTCGCCATTGGTCATACCGACGCCGACTACCAGCAGGCGCAGGCCGCGGTTGACGCCGGCGCGCGGGTCGGCACCCACCTGTTCAACGCGATGCGGTCGCTGCATCACCGCGAGCCGGGTCCGGTGCTGGCCCTGCTGGAGGATACCCGGGTCACCGTCGAGCTCATCGCCGACGGCATCCATGTCCACCCCGCCCTGGTGCGTTACGTGATCGACGCAGCAGGACCGGGCCGGGTCGCGTTGGTCACCGACGCGGTGCCGGCGGCTGGATGCGGTGACGGGTCGTTTCGGCTCGGCGGGCTCGACGTCGACGTCGTCGCCGGGGTGGCGCGGGTCCGGGGCACATCAACGGTGGCCGGCGGGACCGCCGCCATGGATCAACTGTTCCGCGACGTGGTGCGCTGGCTCGGTTCCTCGGACGCGGCGCTGGCTGTCGCTGTGAAACTGACCGCGACGACCCCGGCCCGCGCGCTCGGACTCGACCGCGCCGGCAGTCTGCGCCCCGGCTTCGGCGCCGACCTCGCTGTGCTGGGGCAGAATCTAGAAGTGCTGCGGGTCATGCGCCACGGCCAGTGGCAACCCGGCTGAATGGGGGCCACCAGGAGAGACAGCGAGCGGTCACGCCGCAGGCTCAGGCGGCGGTGGAATCCCAGCAGGACTAAGCGGTCGCCGCCCAGGCCGCGGCGAACAGCACCAGCCGCGCGTTGACGTAGGCGAACACCATCAGGCCCAGCACCGGCCCGAACGCAACACCGGCCGGGCCGCTGACCACCGACTGCAGATAGATCACCCCGGCATGTTTGAACAGCTCGAAACCGACCGTGACGATCACCCCGGCGCGCATCGAACTGGCCAAGCTGACCGGCTCGCGGGGCAGCCGGCCGATCATCCAGGTGAACAGCAGCCAAGACACCAGCAGCGACATCGCCAGCGAGGCGACCCACAGCAGCGCATCCAGCAGTGCGAAGGCGGGGATGCC
>NZ_JBYCLE010000209.1:0-9569 GCF_057473765.1 Mycobacterium sp. TH-M106
TAAGCCGTTGGTGTCGAGGCGCTTTGGCCAAATCGACCCTAGACGGCAGGCGAGGGTCACTTCGGATGCAACATGATTCAGCGGATCAAAACGGCGACGTTTACCTGACATAATGTTGCTTATCGGTACTTAAAGGTAGCGAGTTGCATTAGATGAAAAGACTCGCACCCCTTGGCGATTGGCTGATTTTCTCAGTCGATCTGCGCCGCTGCGACCCGCTGACCAGCACGGAGCAGAATCACTGAGAAAGGACGCAAGGTCCTGCGGGCGCTTCGGCACCGTCCAGTTCCCGCCGAATATGTTGTGCGTCAGCCGAGGTTGTCGTAGGGTTCAATCACTTAGTGAATGATTCGCGTGTTAGGTGAAACCTTGAGCGAACCCCCGGCGGCCGGCCGTGTAGCCGGTGATCGACCAGACCCTCTCCCTCTCCCCGCACCGCCAGCAATACGTCACTGTGACGAATTACCCTGGGGCGCATGGCTTTCCAACCAATCCGTAGAGTCGGCCGTTAGATCCGCAACGGACCCGAAGGTGCCCGCTGGCCGCTCTTTAGATGGCCGCCGACATGGCTGATGAGCTGCCCGGCTTCATTCCACACGTTCTGCGTCGCGATGATGTCTCGCTGCTTCGAGCAGACGAAATCGTCTTCAACGCGATGGTCGATGGATGGCGTGCCCAGATGCTCGCACGCGGCCTGGCGACCGACACCATCAAGGGCCGGTGTGGCGTCGTGTCCCGGTTTGTCGAGTTCACCAACGAGTATCCGTGGCACTGGCGTCCACTTGATGTTGATCAATTCCTGGCGGATCTGCGGTCACAGGATTCGCCGATCGCATTGTCAACACTGCGTTCGTACAGCAACACGATTTCGATGTTCTGTAGTTATGTCAGTGACAGCCGATACGGATGGGTTGCGTTCTGCGAGAAGCAGTTCGGCGATGTCCCATCTCAGATTTGCTTCGAGTGGAACACCCCACAACACACCACCGACGATGCAGTCCCGCCGAGACGGCGAGCGTTCACCAAGCCTGAGTTGCAACATCTGTTCGATGCGGTGGACGACTTCGTCGACGACGCACACCGCACAGGATCCAAACGCTGGCGCACCGCTCTGCGTGACTCGATCGCGTTCAAGATCGGATACGCATACGGGCTTCGACGCCGCGAACTGGTCATGTTGGACCTGACCGACTTCGGGCCCAATCCACACGTCCCCGGCTACGGCAACTACGGCGCACTGACCGTTCGGTGGGCCAAAGGAACCAAGGGCTCCGGCCCACGCCGGCGAACAGTGCTCACCTCGCCGGAATTCGCTTGGGCCGTTGACCTTTTGCAGTATTGGTGCGCCGAGGGACGCGAGCTGTTCAGCACGGCTGACCGCTCCCCCGCGTTGTGGCCAAGTGAGCGCGGCGGCAGATTGACGCTGCGCGCTCTCGGACGGTCCTTCACGACATTTCGACAGCTGGCGGGTCTGCCCGCGGAGTTGAGCCTGCATGCGCTTCGGCATTCTTACACCACGCATCTGCTGGAGGCGGGTTATGACCCGTTGTTCGTCCAGCAGCAGCTCGGGCATGCCTACGCGTCCACGACGTCGCTGTACACCTCGGTGTCGTCGGACTTCAAACAACGGGTGGTTCAACAGATGATTACTCGACGACTCCGGATGGAGGACTCCGGTGGCTGAGCAGCGACGTATCGGCTTTCATTGGCATCTGCGGCGGGTGATGGCGGCCCACAACCTATGGAAGTCAACCGAATTGCGGCCGCTGCTGCGCTCACGGGGCATCAACCTCTCCGACGCGCAGGTCTACCGCCTGGTCACCGGTGAACCCCAACGGATTCCGTCGCGGACCTTCGCCGCGCTCTGCGACATCTTTGACTGCACTCCGAACGACTTATTCGAGCCGTACGTCGAGATGCAGGCCGCCGCATCAGCCAACGCGCCGCACCAACGCGATCTAGGCGTAACGCCCGGGAACCCGGTAGCCAAGCGAGTTCGAATCGTCCAGGACGACGGTGGCCCGTCCACGCAAACCTGAGGACCCACAGCGCTGGCCCATCGGATGCGCCCGATGCAACGGCCATCACGAACTGGTTGCCAACTGGCCCGACGGATCGATCTGCGGATACTGCTACCAGGCGGCCAAACGAACGATGGGAATCTGTGCCTGCGGGCACGAAGGCGTACTGCCCGGCATCATCGATGACCTCCCCGCCTGCCGGCGCTGCAGCGGCGTCAAGCTCAATGTCGACTGCATCGGCTGCGGCGCGGAAGCCGAACTCTACAGCGGTGGACGGTGCCAACGCTGTGTGCTCGAAGAGACAGCCCAGTAATTGCTCACCAACCCCGACACCGGCGTGATCGCACCGCAGCTGCAAATCATCGCCGATGCGCTCACCGCGATGCACCGCCCCAACAGTGGCCTGACATGGATCCGCCAATCCCACGTCCAATCGGTTCTGCGTGAGCTGGCCCGCCACCCCACCCTCACCCATGAGGTGTTTGACCAACTGCCAGCGGGCCGCACGACCGACTACATGCGCAACCTGCTCGTCGAGCACGACGTCCTTCCGTCACGTGACGAGAGACTGGCGAGATTCCAATCCTGGGCGGTCGCGGCTCAACAGCGGATCACCACCGAAGAGCACCGAAAAGTAGTCGCCCGGTTCATCCGATGGAGCTTGGAGAAGAGACTGCGATCGATGAGCACGGTCACCGACTCAGCGTTCCTGCGAGCCAAACAAACCCTCACCGTCACGATCGAGTTCTGCAACTGGCTGGCCGCCGAGCACGACGCCACCGTCGACCAGTTAACCCAAGCCCACATCGATCTCTGGCAATCAAGCGGGCCCACCACCCGCGAGCACATCCTGCGGTTCATCCGATGGGCCATCAAAGCCAAGCTCATTCCCTCGGGTCTAGAAGTGACGCCGCACCGCCGCGGCACCGCACCACGGATGCCGATCGCACAACAGAACGCCGTCATCGAACAGGTCGCACACCAGCAGACGCTTCATCCACGCGACTGACTCGCCGCGATCCTGATTATCGTGTTCGCCCAACGCGCCGAAGACGTCGCCGCCCTCACCTGGGAACAAATAACGATCACGGCCGATACGGTGACCATCGATCTGGCCGGCCTACCGATTCATCTCCCACCACCTCTCGATGAACCCGTCCGCACGCTGGCCGCTAGCAACTACAACAGCCAAACCGCAGCACACCGCAACTCGCCCTGGGTATTTCGCGGCTACACGCCCGGCCGGCACGTCACGCCGACGCATCTCCGCAACTACCTACGATCGGTTCTCGCGGCGCTTGAGGCCCGGTTGGGCACTCTCAATGAACTGACACAGACCACGCCGATCGCGATTCTCGCCGAGACATTGGGCTACAGTCCACAAACGCTAGAAGCCCACGCCCGGGCGTCCGGATCAACGTATGCGCGGTACATCGCCACTCGACTCGATGAGTGATCCCGATGATGACGGCTCCTCGCGATGACCATGGCCTGCGGCATCTTTCTCTGCGCCAAGCGGGCCAGCTAGGTAGGCCGGAGCTCCTGGTAAAGCGCAGGCGTCAGGTCGACGCTTTGTCGCAGTTGTAGTTGGCCCGGCCGAGTTCGTTGTTCATACGCGGTGACAACGAGGCCGACACCGCCCGCCGCGGGCACGAGGACACCTTGCATGTGCAAGAACCACGCCGCATGTCCGACCGCCTGGCACCCTGACCAGTCATCGCCGTAGATGTCGTCGTTCTCGAGCCCCACAGCTTCCCGAGCTTGCGAGGTTGTCAGATCGAGGACGGCCAGGCCTGTTACTTCGATCGTGTGTAGTCGGTAGGCCACCTCGAGCATCTTCTGTGCGGTCGTTGAAGCCGCTTGCGCGACCCGTTCCACCTCAACCATGCAGGCTTGGGTGGAATCAGCAAGATAGATCGCCGGAAAGAGTAGCGGTGGATTCCACCTGCCTCCGAATCTGCGCGCCCCCTCTCCGGATAAGGCGTCACGGTGCGCGCCGGTATACCGGTAGCAGGTTCCCGACCACTCAGTTGTTCCGCGTGCGTCGATACGCTGGACGAGCCCTTCATCGAGGGCATCGCTCACACGAACACTCCCTCCGCCATCGCGTCGATGAGTGCCAACACGCGTTGGTACTCGCCGTCTCGCACGAGGTCGGCAGGCTTGCGGTGTTCCAGTAGTCGATTCGGCGAAAACATCCACACGTTTGCCTGGTCACGCGGCAGCACTTCCGCGAGGGCGTCGGCGACATAGGCCAGCTCGATAAGTCGTTGCTTGTTGAGACGTTGGGGAACCACCTGACCTGCGGTCCATCGCGCCACGGACCGCGGGGAGGCATCGACGATGTCACCGACTTCCTCGTAGGTCAATCCCAAGCGCTCGATCGCACCCGACACGGTCGAGGCGAGCGCGTTTACTCCCATGTGCAGCCTGTCTTCCTTTTGTCTACGGATCTGTCATGTATTATGACACGAAACGAGGCCTCGATGCGAGAGGAACTTCCACGACGATGGGCATTCAGTTTCGGCTCGGGCCGGGTGATCACAAACCGGTCGAGGACTTCCTGTCCCGCGAGCACGCCGGCACTACCGCGATCACGCTAGACACCAAGGCCGCGCGTCACCAGCACGACGCTGCCGCAGCCGCAGTCGACGCGGGTCTAGATGTCTACTGGGAACCAGCAGCGGAGCGCCTTGCCGCCCCTGGCTTCGGGCTCGAGAAGTTCCCTCTATGGAACGGTCAGCCCTACGACACGGATGCCCTATCGCGCGACGCGGCGGCACGCGCCGAACTGATCGGCAAGACCCTCGACAAACACCCGTCGATCGTCACGCACGTCACGGCCCCACACTTCTACGTCACCAACGAGCGCACCGCACGCCTCAACATTGATCTTGCCGAGCGCACGTGCTTAGCCGTCGGCGATGACAAGCCCACCCGCGCCGTACTTACGATCGCCACCACGGCGATCGGTCGCCTCAACGTGGACCTGGCTTCGGAGTACGCCGGCGCACGCATTCGTGATGTCGAGGTTCGCTTATCCCCGTTCGGTGGCGACGACGAAGGCATCCGCAAGATCCGGAGGGCCTTCGCCGTTCTCGACCAGTTCCGCGAGCACGGCATCACCGTCACGCTGGGGTTGTCCGGCAACATCGGCCGCGCGGCGCTGGCCCTGGGTCACGCCGATGCCTACTCGGTGGGTGTGGGCATGCTGGAGAAGGTCAACCACGCGCAGACGGTCGCCCGCTACCGGCAGGCTCCCGACCCGGATAAGGATCAAAGCGGCGGAGCCACAGCCGGGATCTACCTGCCCCGACTTGGAGCCACCGTGTCAGCCAAGGCCGCGAGACAGCTGTTGCACCACACCGACATTCGTACTCGTATCGGGTGTCGTCTCGGTTCGTGCCGCAACAGCGTGACTGGTCCGCTCGACGACCGACGCGCACACTACCTTCACTCTCGTTCGCATGAAGTCGCCGATATGCTCGCCCGCCCGGCGCCGTGGCGCGGGGCGATGGAGATCGACCGGCTTACCGAGGCGATTCAGCTCCGCGAACGCGTCAACGAGCACTACCTCAGCGACGACGTGCGCAAGCTCGGGACACGCACTCTGCACACCCTGGTAGACGAGATCCACCATGAGCAACAGCAGGCTTCCTAGCTCGAATGGTCTGAGCTGGTGCGGTCTCGAACCGCTAGAGCGCGATGCTGCCGTTGACGGGCGGCGGTGAAGCGGCAGCAGACTAGTACCAGTCCCGTCGTCGGTCGTCCATGACGCGGCCAGCCTTCCACCGCCGAGCATCGGAAGGGTTCAATGCCATCTGCGTCGCCCGCGGCGTGATCGCGCCGTAACCAGGGAAGTTCCACATCGGCTCGACAGGCTCGACCATTCGCCACTGCTTCCCATGCTGAACGATCATCTGCGGGTTCGCTTGGCGGGCCACCCAACACGTAGTCATCGCCCCGATCATCGCCTCGATCAGTTTGGCTGTGGATTCACACAGCCCGTCGAGAACATCCTCGGACGCGGACATCACGTAAGTACCGTAGAACGACCTGTTCGGTGGTTTCCCGCCATAAACGAGTGACTGCAGCTCGCTCCACCGCGGTTGCCTGAAGAACACCCGCGCGATCTTGTTGTCCGTAGTGGTCAGAACTATCTTCTTCGCGCCAGCGCGGTGCGTCATTCCGTTGCGCGTGTCCCGCATCCAGGGGAACCAGTCATCTGGCCCTAGCGGTTGCCAGTTCAACACCGGCGCCACCAGCGCATCCTGGACAGGGCGGCCGGGAGAGCCCACAGGTTGATAGCGATCTCTTGTCGAGCCGTTGGGCAGTTCGGTGGCGGCATCTTCGATCTGGGTCCAATCCAGCTTCATCGCGTCGTTGATCTCGAATCCGCCGACGATAAAGACGGCGACAGCGAGCCGATCGAGCGCCTGCCCGAGGTGGAACACACACGATTCGGCGGACTCGGTGATCGCAAGAGCGCGCCTCCTTCCCTGCGCGTCCAGCGGAAACGGCGAAGTTCCCTGTTTCGCCGCCTGCTTGAAGGCGTAATCCTCCGCCGTGACCTTCTCGCGGTGCGTCTTGGCGGCCAGTGACGCCGCCAACATCGATTCACCGACGCCCTGAACCAGTTGAATCAGATAGTCGGACAGGATGGTCAGTGTTTTCCAGTCGCTGTAGCCAGCCCACCAAGCGAATCCGCCATTTTGCTCATCGAGTTCGCCGACAAGTTGATCGGCGAACTTGTCGACGGCCTCGGTCGCGACAGCAACACGCCGCTCATAGTCCTCGGCGTCCACAGGAAGCACCACAACCGCCGAGCCTACGACCAGCATCCGACAACGTCACATAATTTTCGGCTGCACCAGAGCTACGGCAGCAGCCCCGCGACGGGGCCATCGCGCCAAGTGTCACCCACACTCTCGATCCGACTCGCACCTGCTGAGCACGCACCGCTGCCAGCTAAAGGTCGCGAGTTACATTGCAGTACAATGTGTTTCGGTGCGCGATGTTTGTGGAGACACGGGAGCTATCTCTTGAGATCGTGTCGTAGCGAGGGAATCGCAATCGCTGCCCATCCTCGAGCCGTTCCTCTAATCATGTCCACCACGTCGAAGCAGTCACGCCACAACGTGATCTGCCGTTGTGTACTTCGAATACGCCGCAGACCCAAAAGTGCTTGGAATCGGCCACCGATGATCGACTCGGTGGTGCCGGTGGGGCCAGTGGGCCAGTGGGGCCAGTGTTGCACCTCATCGGAATCGGGCGGCGACACGCTAAGGAAGGCGGCCGCTACATACCGGCCGTCGTCCGCCGGCGGCGGTAACGTTTGGTCTGTGATGTGACGAAACCCCGACCGGGGGTTCGGCCCGCCAGTCGGGGTTCACGTCAATCGCATTTGGTCGATGCAAGGTTGACGGTAGCACCAGACAGTTCCGCTCCGCAGAAGGAGCCGGACGGCGAGTCGGCGAATTCGACCGCATCCGGAACTGAGGTAAGCCGTGTCCGCTGTTCGACGGAATCGGTACGACGAGACTTGGCACAGGTTGCGTGATTGGACCGGTGGCCAGGCGAAGTCCGAGATGCTCGCATGGCAAGTGATCGCCGCCGATAGCTACACCCGCATTGATCCGGCGCATACGCACGGAGGCCCCGACGGCGGTGGAGATGCCAAATGTGAACGGGATGGCGAAATCTGGGTGATGGCCGCCTACTTTCCCTTGGGCCAAAAGACACCGGCCACGATCAAGCGGAAGCTTGAGAAGGACATGAAGGGCGCGAAACGGCTTGGTGCCGTTGGCATCGCGTTCGTCACCAACCAGGAGATCACCCTGGCGGATCGCGAGGCCTGGGAACAACTGGATCCAGAACTGAAGGTCGACATCTTCCACCTGCTGCGCGTTACCGAGATGCTCAACAAACCGGAGTACGCGCAGACCCGCGAAGAGTTCCTCGACATCGTCGCTGGGCCGCCGCCGATGCTCATCGACGCGTCGGTGGTCGGCACCGCTCATGCCTTCGACGACGATGCCGAGGTGTTCGAACGCTACGTGTCCATCGAGGAAGATCGGATCCGGAAGCAGTCCGACGCCGGGCATGCACGCGTCCGCGCAGAACGGGAGAAGCGACAGCGGGAAGCCACCGCCAGGCCATGGGACGCTGCCCTCGGGGTGCGCAACATCATCGCTGACAGCGGGCTGCTCGACTCCATCGCGAGCCAGTACGACGCGGCGAACTTCTTGCCGAAGATCCCCGGCATGAGCGAGCCGCCACCACCACCGGAGCCGCTGACCGACGAGCAGATCGCGACCAAGGTCGCGGAGTATCGGGCGGCTCTGGAGGCTCGATGGCCGTCCTGCATGGACTACCTCGCTGGCATCGCATGGGCCGGACTTCGATTCCGGATCAAGAACTTGGCGAAGAGCTTCCTGAACGATGTGCAAGTGATCCTGACCTTCCACGGCGCACGGGGGGTCGACTGGGAGGATCGAGACGACTTCGAACTGCTCAAGGTCCAGGACCCGAGCTACGTTCCGAGTAGGGACCCGCTCTACTACACCATGCCAATGCCCAAGTTGGCTCCTGCCGCCGACTACCCGATCGAGTGGCGACACAACGACGACGGAGACCTGGAAGTCACGATTACGTTGCGCCAGTTGCGGCCACATCCCGAATGGCGAAGCGACGACTACGGCGACGAGGTTGTCCTCGTAGTCGATCCCGAATGCGAGATGAGCAACGTAACCGTCACATACACCGCGACCGCCCAGGGCTACGGCGACGTGTTCGAGGGCGACCCGATCGTCATCCCCGTCGAGAAGGTCGACATGCTCAATGTGTTACGCGAGGTCATCGACGCCACCAGGGAAGCATCCTGATCTGCTCAAGGGGCGGCGACCAAGCTGATTGTCGTATTGCGCACGTCACGGCATGAAGGCTTCGACGATCAGGGCGACCATCTGGCCGACCGCGATGAGGCCGTCCGTCGCGCCGGTATTGATCACGACGAACACGGAGAACATCAGCACTAGTGCGACGACGGTGATGACCGTGATGGCGAGGTACTTCGAAAAGTGGTTCACACACATTCGGCCCGGAAGTGGGCCGGTTTACAGGGTCAGGCCATGTACGAGCACCCTGTAGCAGAAATCGCTTCCGCCGGATCTGGTCGGCCCCAGCGTTGACCAGGGCCGCATCGACGCGGTGTGACCCTCCCGCAGCCTGGTTCGGCAGCAAGGTCGTCGATGGACTGTAGGTGGTGCTGAACTCGCACCTGCCGAACACGCACCGGTACCGGTAAAACTCTTGCGAGTTACATTGTGTCGCAGTGGCTTTCGGGAGCTTAGAGGTCCAGCACCCGACGAAGCCCGCGCTCGACCTCGTGCATCAGACTCGGCGGCACATTTCCTACTCGATCGGTGAGGTCAGTCTTGTTCAGCGTGACAAGCGCCGTGACGTTGACAACCGAATCACGCGGGAGCCCTGTTGCGGTTGCGGGCAAGAATACGTTGCCAGGCATCGTCGCCAGGGCCGTGTTGGAGG
>NZ_JBYCLE010000210.1:0-28365 GCF_057473765.1 Mycobacterium sp. TH-M106
CGCACTGCAGCGGCACGATCACTTCGCCGGCGGCGGTGAGGCCGTTGAGGGTGAGCACCCCCAGCGACGGTGGGCAGTCGATGATGACCACGTCGAACCGGTCCGCGGACTGGTCACTGAGTTTGGCCAGCGCACGTTGCAGCGCATACTCGCGGCCCGCTCTCATCAGGAGCATCGCCTCGGCACCGGCCAGGTCGATGTTGGCCGGCAGCAGCGTCATGCCCTCCGCGGTGGGCACCAGCGCAGCGCCCGCCTCCACCTCGCCGAGCAGCACCTCGTGCACCGAGACGGGCAGCTTGTCCGGGTCATGCCCCAGGGAGAACGTCAGACACCCCTGCGGATCGAGGTCGACGAGCAGCACCCGTCGGCCTTTCTCGGCCATCGCCGCGCCCAGCGACGCCACCGTCGTCGTCTTGGCCACGCCGCCTTTCTGGTTGGCCACAGCCAATATGCGCGTGGGTGTCACCGGCTCCGCTCCTCGGTCACAACTGCCATCCTGGCACGGGCCCGGTCCGGTGCACCGGGTAGGACGCCGACCTCTGGTGTCGTGCACAATCGGTCAGCGTGGGCGAAGCGGATCATCGGGACCATTACCGGCTGTTGCTGCTGCGCCACGGTGAGACCGAGTGGTCGAAGAGCGGGCAGCACACCGGCCGCACCGAACTGGAGCTGACCGACACCGGCCGGCGGCAGGCCGCAGCGGCCGCCAGCGTGCTGGTCGACTTGCACCTGGACCACCCGTTCGTGATCTGCAGCCCACGCCGGCGTGCCCAGGTTTCCGCCGAGCTTGCCGGGTTGTCGATCGACGAGGTCTCCGAAGATCTCGCCGAATGGGATTACGGCGACTATGAAGGGTTGACTACCGCACAGATCCGCCGAACCGAACCCGACTGGTTGGTGTGGACGCACGGCTGCCCGGGCGGCGAAAACCTCGAACAGCTGAGCGCCCGCGCCGACCGCGCCGTCGGCTTGGCGTTGCGGCACCTTGCAGCACGCGACGTGGTATTCGTCGGGCACTCGCACTTCTCCCGGGCGGTGATCACGCGCTGGCTCGAGCTGCCGCTCGGCGAAGGTATCCGCTTCGGCATGGCGACCGGGTCGATCGCGGTCTGCGGCTTCGAGCACGGGGTGCGTCAGCTCAGCGCGCTCGGGCTGACCGGACACTGGTAGTGAAGACGTCATCGACGGCACCCGAACCTGTCGAACCGGCATTTGTGTTGTCCGGACCCGACGGGACACTGGTCGCCGACGCAGTGGACGCAGCAACGGTCCGATTTTCAGAGGTCACCGCGGCGCGAGCCGCTCTGGAATCCGGTGACATACCAATACTGTTGGGCGCGTTGCCATTCGACTCGAGCAACGCCGCAGCGCTGATGGTCGCACACGGTGTGCACCGCGTCGACGCACTGCCCGACTGGCCTGACGGACCGCTGCCGCAGGCTCGCATAGCCGCGGCGATGCCGACCCCAGCCGGCCACCGTGCCCGGATCTGCCGGGTGCTCGACGAGTTGGCCGCACCGGGCACCACGCTGCGCAAGGTGGTGCTGGCCCGCACGTTGCAGCTGGTCGCCGACGCACCACTGGACACTCGCACCATCCTGCGCCGGCTCGTTGCCGCCGACCCGTCCGGCTACGGCTACCTGGTCGACCTGACCGCTGCCGGTGGCCGCCATTGCGGTGCCGCGCTGGTGGGCGTCAGCCCGGAGCTGCTGGTGGCCCGCGACGGCGACCTGGTCACCTGTCGTCCCTTCGCCGGGTCGGCGGAGCGCTCCACTGACCCGGCTGTCGACGCCGCCAACGGCGCTGCCCTGGCGGCATCGGCGAAGGATCTCCACGAGCATCAGCTGGTCGTCGACCGGCTGGGTGCCGTACTGGATCCGCTCTGCGCCGAGCTCGACATCGCGTCGGCACCGCAACTCAGCCGAACCGCCGCGGTGTGGCACCTGAGCACTGAAATCACCGGCCGACTGCGCGAAACATCCACCACCGCATTGGATCTGGCGTTGGCGCTGCATCCCACTCCGGCGGTCGGGGGAGTCCCGACCGGAGCCGCCGTCGAAGTCATCCGCGCGCTGGAGGGCGACCGGGGATTCTATGCGGGCACCGTCGGCTGGTGCGACACGAACGGCGACGGTAGATGGGTGGTGTCGATCCGGTGTGCGGAGCTTTCCCGCGACCGGCACCACGCGCTGGCCCACGCCGGCAGCGGCATTGTTGCCGGGTCCGATCCGGACAGCGAACTCGCGGAGACCACGACTAAATTCACCACGATCTTGTCGGCCCTGGGGGTTGCGCAACCCAGCGCAGCGCCGGCGGGCTGAACAGCAGCGTCAGCACGGCCAGTGCCGAACCCGCGACCGCGACGCCGTAGCCGTACCGGTGCGACCCGGCCCCCAGATACCAGGCGATCGGCAGCAGCGTCAGGTTGACGAAGACCGCGATGCCGCGACCCCACCGCCGGCCCCGCAGCAGAGCCCCCGAAGCCGCGAGCACAGCACCGCCGACCAGTGCGAACCACGCCGCGGTGGCGAAGCCGTTGACGTCGCCCTGGTCGACGCCGGCCAGCCCCCGCAACACCAGCATCGCGGCGACGATCAGGGCAGCCGCGCCCTGTGCCGCGACGATCAGCCCCGCGCCGCGCACCGCTCCCGGTACCCGGGCGACTGTGTTCACACCGCCAGGGTAGCCATCACAATCCCATACACTGGTCCGTCGTGCGTGCCGTGCTGATCGTCAACCCCAACGCCACATCGACCACTCCGGCCGGCCGCGACCTGCTGGCTCACGCGCTCAAGAGCCGCGTCGAGCTGACCATTCAGCACACCGATCACCGCGGCCACGGGACCGAGCTGGCGCGGGCTGCCGCCACCGACGGGGTGGACGTGATCATCGTGCACGGTGGTGACGGCACGGTGCACGGGGTGGTGAACGGTCTGCTGGGTCGCCCCGGGGCATTGCCGTCGGGACACGTGCCCGCGGTGGCGGTGGTGCCGGGCGGTTCGGCGAACGTCTTCGCCCGCTCCCTGGGCATCCCCGCAGACCCGATCGAAGCCACCAACCAGCTCATCGGTCTTCTCAACGGATACAGTTCCGGGCACTCTGGACGACAATGGCGCCGAATCGGCCTGATCGACTGCGGCGAGCGGTGGGCAGTTCTCAACGCCGGTATGGGCGTGGACGGCGAGGTGGTGGCCGCGGTCGAGGCCGAACGTGACAGGGGCCGCAACGTCACAGCGTTGCGCTATATCCGCACGACGGTTCCCACGCTGCTGGCCAGCACCCGCCGCCCACCGACCTTGACGCTGCAGCTACGCGACGACGACCCGGTTCCCGGAGTGCACCTCGTGTTCGTGTCCAACGCCAATCCGTGGACCTACGCCAACAGCCGGTCGGTGTGGACCAACCCCGGCTGCACCTTCGAGTCCGGAATGGGTGTGTTTGCGACCACCAGCATGAAGCTTCTGCCCACCCTCCAGGTGGTCCGGCAGATGCTGTCCAAGCGCCCGAAGCTGCGTGCCAAACACCTCATCCGCGACGACGACGTCTCCCAGCTGCAGGTCACCGCCGGGGATGCACCGATCGCCGCCCAGATCGACGGTGACTACATCGGCTTGCGCAGTGAGATGACATTCCGGGCCGTACCCGACGTCCTCAATGTTGTCGCGCCACCCGCAATGAATCTTCCGGATCTACGCTGACCTGCACTGATAGATTTTCCTGCCGGAAATTGCACACAACTAGGCCAAAGTGTAGTACAAACGGATAGCGGGGCTGGCTCGAGACTGGCTGGGGCAGCCCGACGTGAGATACACCACGGTGCTGACCGCCACTCTTGACAACCGTTCAGCCTGTGAAACGATCGAGCGATCGGATGCAAGCCGTAAAGATTTCTTGCGCCCGCGTTAACAGCCGAAGAGAACCCGAGCGCCCCGCTGCGCTCATAGTGAGGAGTTGACGACCCATGGATTGGCGGCACAAAGCGGCCTGTCGCGACGAGGATCCGGAGCTGTTCTTTCCGGTGGGGAGCAGCGGCCCGGCGCTTGCGCAGATCGCGACCGCGAAAGCGGTCTGTGCCCGGTGCCCGGTAGTCACCGAATGCCTCACCTGGGCGCTGGAAACCGGCCAGGACGCCGGCGTCTGGGGTGGAATGAGCGAGGACGAACGTCGCGCGCTCAAGCGGCGCACCGCCCGGACGAGGGCGCACACCAGAGTCTGATCCGGCTTTTGCCGACCGATGCCAGCGAGCCATCCAGCTCCGCGGACAGTAGCGTGCCGAACATGCCCAGGTGGCCGGAGTTCGCCAAGCTAAACCCGCGGGGCAGACCGTGGCCGTCGTCGTGTACCACCACGTCGCAGGAAAGTTACGGTTAGCTGATCACCGCGATCAGGTCGCCGGCCTGAATAACGTCACCCACCGATACGCTCACCTTGCTCACCGTGCCCGCGACCTCGGCCAGCACCGGGATCTCCATCTTCATCGACTCAAGCAGCACGACAGTGTCGCCCTCGCTGACCTGATCACCCTCGTGTACGACGACTTCGAGCACGCTGGCCACGATCTCCGCGCGGACATCCTCGGCCATCTTCACCCCGTTCGTCACCCATTCGGTGGTTGCGCAATTCCGTCGCCTTATCGAACCATAATTGGTGTTCACCGGCACGAGGCGGACGCGGTTCCTGGTCGGTTCACCTTCTCAGCGCCATCGCGCCGGCTGTGGCGGACGCTGTCGGCGGCCGGTTTCCGAAATAAGTGAACGTCAAGATAACTAAGCGCTTCTATAGAGCTCGACCCGTGATCGTGTCGTACTCAGGCTGTGACTCTTGAGGAGCAGTGTTACGGACGTGACTTAAGTGTTCGACGCACAGTCGGTGCGCCAGTCGAGCTGAGGAGTAGTCCGTTGTCCGTGAACATGTTTACCAACATCTTGAAAGCTCGGCGGTCACTGGCCCGGGCGACCGTCGGTGCAGGGGTTACTCTAGCCGCCATCGGCGCAATCGGCCTGGGTAACGGGGTTGCCGGGGCCGCCCCGATGCCTGCCGACGATCCACTGCCCGATCCATCGGGATCGGCCGCTGGTGTGAATGCGGCCAATGTGGCCTTCCAAGTACTCAACCGCCTATTGGATTCCTTGGTGCCCGGCCTCGGTTCACTGATGCCCTCCAGTGCCAGCTCCCTGTCATCGGATGCGGGCTACCCCGGTTCGATGTTGCCCGGTGCCGCCGCCGGCACCGCCGGCACATTGCCCGGCGCTACCGGCACCACGCTGCCGGGCACCGCTGGCACATTGCCCGGCGCCGCCGCCAGCACATTGCCCGGCGCCACCGATACGTTGCCCGGCGCCGCCGCCGGCACATTGCCCGGCACTGCCGGCACGACGCTGCCCGGCACTGCCGGCACGACGCTGCCCGGTGCCGCCGCAGGCACATTGCCCGGCGCCACCGGCACCACGCTGCCGGGCAGCACCGCCGGCACATTGCCCGGCGCCACCGGCACCACGCTGCCGGGCACGACAGCCGGCACGTTGCCCGGCACCGCCGGCACGAACAGCACCACGCTGCCCGGCACCGCCGGCACGACCTCGCCGGGCACAGCCGGCACCACCTCGCCGGGGCAGGCTACAGCGTCTCCGGCGTCACCTAGCCAGGACGGTACGGGGACAACCGGCACGACCAGTCCCGACGGATCCAGCCAGGGCCAATCCTGAACTACCAGATGTAGCCCGGTGTTGCCGTTGCCGCTCACCCAGCCCACGAATCCGTCCAAGCAGTAGGCGATCTCCACAGCACCCGCGCCCCGTCACCGCACCACCCAGTTGGCCGGTGGCCGGTGTGCACCCGCAACATGAGACACTGGCTGCCGATAAACCAGCAAGGAGGCCCAATCATGGCCAAGCGCGGCCGCAAGAAGCGCGATCGCAAGCACAGCAAAGCCAACCACGGCAAACGTCCGAATGCCTAAGGCTAACGCGAATTTCCGCGTGAGATCACCTCGGGTGTGGCGGAGTGGTAGCCGGGTGCAACGGGCCCGGAACGCGACCACCACTCCGTGCTAAGCCGTGTTAAGCCTCAATCGGTGGATCGGTGATTTCGAGCGCCATTACAGATCTCTGAGAACGTGATGGATTATCGTGGTGCGGCTGATCTGCATCAGCACCCGCTCACGTAGACCCGGTGGGGCCTTGTCGCCACCGCACTTACGGGCGATCAGCGCCTTGATCTGTTGCTCGATCCCGTAGTGCCGAAAGCAGCCGGGGCATTCCCCCAGGTGCCGACGCAGCTTCTCCTTGGTCTCGGGGGTGCATTCACCGTCCAGCAACGTCCATACCTCAGCGATCACCTGTGCACAGTCCGCGCGCGTGGATGGCTCGCCAGCGCCCGGCGAATCGCACTCTTGCGAATGATCGGTCACGACGACACCTCCTCAGCCGTCGGATTGTCGCGGATAACCCCGCGCTCCTTGGCTACATTGGTCAGCAAACTGCGCAGCTGGCGTCTGCCGCGGTGCAGCCGCGACATCACCGTCCCGATTGGCGTATCCATGATCTCGGCGATCTCCTTGTACGGGAACCCTTCAACGTCGGCGTAGTACACCGCCATCCGGAACTCTTCGGGTAACGCCTGCAGTGCCTCTTTGATCTGGGTGTCCGGCAGCGCCTCCAGCGCCTCCACCTCGGCCGACCGCAGCCCAGTCGATGAGTGCTCGGCGGTGGCAGCCAACTGCCAGTCGGTGATCTCCTCGGTGGGGTATTCCGCAGGTTTGCGTTGCTTTTTGCGGTAGCTGTTGATGTAGGTGTTGGTCAGGATGCGGTACAGCCACGCTTTGAGGTTGGTACCTTCACGGAACGATCGAAATCCGGTGTAGGCCTTAATCATCGTCTCCTGCAGCAGGTCCTCGGCGTCGGCGGGATTGCGCGTCATCCGCAGCGCACCGCCGTAGAGCTGATCCAGCAGCGGGATCGCATCACGCTCGAAACGTGCGGCCAGCTGCTCGTCGGTCTCATCGGAGCGGACTGGACCCGACGAACCCTCAGCCTGCGGCACCTCCAACCCGGGCACACCTTCGATGTCGACCATCTTGGTTACCACAATCCCTTCGGTCGCGGTGCCCGTCAGCGGCTCCACCGGTGGCTCGACCAGCATCGGAAGTTCGACATATCGAACGACCGGCTCGTCCAACATGCTGACCGCTGTTGCCACCGAACTCTCCTTCCGTCAATCCTAGGGTCACGACCGAAAATGGTTTTCGGTGGTGCGTCCAGCCGGACCGCAATGAGGTGTAGCGGCTTGTGAACCGCATCAATCAACGGCATTGACCATGGCGGTATTTCCCGTCGGCGACTCGGCCCGAACCGCCCCGCCCAGCCCGCAACCCCCGCCCGCTGATGCGCGCGGCGACCCGGGCGATCACGGCCCTGCTGGTCGCGCGGGTGCCGCCGACCGTAGGACCAGGTTCGGCTGACCCACACGGTCATCGCCGATATCGGGGCGGAATAGGGTAATGCCATGTCCCTTTCCGGTAAGACCGTGTTCATCTCCGGCGCCAGCCGCGGCATCGGGCTGGCGATCGCCAAGCGAGCCGCGCGTGACGGCGCCAATATCGCACTGATCGCCAAGACCGCCGAACCCCACCCCAAGCTGCCCGGGACCGTCTTCACCGCGGCCAAAGAGATCGAGGACGCCGGCGGGCAGGCGCTGCCCATCGTCGGCGACATCCGCGACGGGGAAGCCGTGGAAAACGCCGTGGCAGCAACCGTCGAGCAGTTCGGCGGTGTCGATATCTGCGTCAACAACGCCTCGGCGATCAACTTGGGGTCGATCACCGAGGTGCCGCTGAAAAGGTTCGACCTGATGAACGGCATCCAGGTGCGCGGTACTTACGCAGTGTCACGGGCCTGCATCCCGCACATGTTGGGCCGGGCCAATCCACACATCCTGACGCTGTCACCGCCGATCCGGTTGGAGCCCAAGTGGCTCAAGCCGACCGCCTACATGATGGCCAAGTTCGGGATGACGCTGTGCGCACTGGGTATGGCCGAGGAATTGCGGGCAGTGGGGATCGCCTCCAACACGCTATGGCCACGCACCCTGATTGCCACCGCCGCGGTACAGAACCTGCTCGGCGGCGACGAGGCGATGGCCCGAGCGCGCAAGCCCGACGTGTACGCCGACGCCGCCTACGTGATCCTCAACAAGCCCGCCGCCGACTACACGGGCAACACGGTGCTCTGCGAGGACATCCTGGTGGAGTCGGGGGTGACCGACCTGTCGGTGTACGACTGCACGCCCGGCGGCGACCTCGGGGTCGACCTGTGGGTGGACTCGGTCAACCCGCCGGGATACCGCGCGCCCTAGCGTGCGGCTGCCCCGTCGACCGGCGCGACGCCGAATTCGTTGACAAGCTTGGTGGAAACCACTGCGCGCGACACCGCGCCGATAGAGTTCCGTCATGCAGACACTTCTGCGGCGCTGATCGTCTACGCCGCGTATGCGAACTGGCTGGCGACACTGCTCGCAGCGGCATGGGGCGCGGGCCGCAAACTCGCACCGATCGCCGCGGCTAACCTCGACGCCTTCCCGGCAAAGGGGGGATTGGTCAACTTCCTATTGGTGTCGCTCGCGTTGTCCGCCGTGGTGGGCGTGGGCATCCTCATCGTCGGGCTCTGACGGGATAGCGCGGGTTACCAGCTAGGAAAGTCCAGCCAGCATGGTGTGCACGCTGTCGGCGAACGCAGCGGTGGTGAAGCAGGTGGGTTCGGCGAATTCCTCCAGGGTCAGCGCGTCGTTCCAGCTGGCGTCGGCCGCGGCACGCAGCAGTGGCTTGGTCATCGCCACTGCATGCGCCGGCATCGCGGCGACTCGTGAGCACCACTCGTCGGCGGTAGCGAGCAGCTTGTCGTGCGCGACCACCTGCTGCACAAGTCCCAGCCGTTGTGCGGTGTGCGCGTCGATGTGCTCCCCGCGCAGGTAGTACGCGAGCGCCCCCTGGTAGCCGAGGCGGCGGGTCAGCGCCCAGCTGGTGCCGACCTCGGGCAGCAGGCCGAGCCGGCCGAACGCGGGCACGATCACCGCGCGCTCGCTGGCGATGGTGAGGTCACAGGTCAGCGCCCAGGCCAGGCCCACACCAGCGGCGGCGCCGTTGAGTGCAGCCACGAAGATAGTGTCCGACCCGGCGATAAGCCTTGCGACGCCGCCGAATTCGCGACGGATCCATCGCCACACGTCGGCGACGCCCTCCGGAGGTGGATCGGTGCGCTGCTCGGTGACGGCGCGCATCATCTGCAGATCGCCACCGGCGCTAAAGCCTGGGTCAGCACCGGTCAATACGACGCTACGAACAGCGGGGTCGGCTACGAGTTCCCCTAGGGCGCGTCGCAGTTGACGCACCAGCGGCGCCGACAATGCGTTGAGCCGGTCCGGTTCGTCGAGAGTCACCACTGCACGGTCATTGCGGTGCTCGACGTGGACACGGCGGGGGGCTTGCGCGTCGTCGCCTTCGGCGATTAACCGGTCGTAGAGAGATTCCGCCATGGTCATCCTCCTCACTCCCCTTGGCGCGCAACGCCGCCCACGCGGCGTCGGCGAAGATCTTGACCGTTCCGCGCGGCATTTTGGGTTCGCCGCCGGCGATCCAGTAACGGGTGAACTCCTGCGCTGGACCCAGCCAGAGTGCGGCAGTGATGCCCGGTCGCATCGGCTGCAGCGCCCCGTAGCTATGGTGCGGCCGCCACCAGTCGCGAATGGCGGAGAAGAACTCCCGGTTGGCATCCCGCAACGCCGCACTGTCGAGCCGGTCGCCTAGCAGCAGGCCGGCCTCACCCCGATGGGCGGCCACCCAGCACAAGTGATGTTCGACCCCGCCCCTAATCCCTGCCTGGGCGGTGGCCGCCCGCTGTAATGCGGCGATGAATCCGGTCTGGTACTCACTCATCGTCTCGGCGTACACTGCCGCGGCCAGCGCAGCCTTGTCGGGGAAGTGGTGGTACAAGGCGCCGACACTGACCTCGGCCTGCTGCCGGATATCGTCGAGAGTCGCGACCAGTGCGCCCTCGGCTGCGAACCGGCGTCGGGCCACTTCCAGCAGTCGCGTACGTGCTTCGGCACCCGGCAGATTCGCCTTTGACACGAGAAATACTCTACTCACACCGAGGAATCCTCTGTCAATGGTTGATTGGCGCTCACAGCATCACCGGAACCGTGAAGCGGAAGCAGGCGCCGCCTTCGTGCGGTATGCAGACCAGGTCGCCGCCGTGCGCGCGGGCGAGCGCGCGGGCAATCGGCAAGCCGAGACCCGCACCGCCGTAATCGCGGCCGCGGGCCGTGTCCAACCGGACCAGCCGGTCGAAAATGCGCTCTTGGGCTTCGCTGGGGATGCCGATACCGGTGTCGGTGACGGTGATCTCAGCGGTCGCACCGTGGTGCCGGACGTCTACAGTGATGTACCCGCCGGGCGGCGTGCAGCGGCGGGCGTTGTCGAGCAGGTTGGACAGTATCTGCGCCACCCGCGTCGGATCCACCCGGGCCCGAAGCGTGGCGAGCCCGGCGCGGTCGACGTTCAACTGGGGAGCCAGCAGTGCGGCTCGGTCGACTTCAGTGTCGACGATCCCTACTAGATCGGTGTCTTTAAGGTCCAGCGGCAACCCGGCGTCGATGTAGCTCAGCTCCAGCATGTCGGTGACCAGCCGGGTGGCCTGGCGCGCTTCGGCCAGCAGCAGAGTGGCGCGGCGGTGCTGGCGGCGGACGGCAGATTCGGTGGTGTCGGTGACGTCCCGGCCGGCGTTGCTGATGATCTGCTCAGCAGCGGCCTGAATGCCGGCGATCGGGGTGCGTAGCTCATGGGCGGCGTCGGCGAGGAACCTCCGTAGCGCCGCCTCCGCCCGCTGCGCCCCCTCGGCAGCGCGCTGGGCCCGCTGCTCGGAGGCCTCCAACGCGTCGAGCATGTCGTCGAAAGCACTGGCGGCGCGACCGAGTTCGGTGCCCGCACGGTCGGGGCGAAGCCGTCGGCCCCGATCCCCGGTGGTGATGTCGCGGGCCAGCTCGGTCAGCCGATTCAGCGGTGCCAGCGTGGCCCGGCCGGCCACCATCAGCAGCACGGCGGCCAGGATCAGAGTGGCCGCACCGGCGCCGGCCATCAGGTGGCGCAGCCGGCGCAGCGTCTCGGCAGCCTCGGTAGAGTCGGCGACCAGGATCACCCGCCCGCCGCCCGCCAGCGGATGCACCACCACGGTGGCGGTCTCGTCGGGCTCCAAGGGGGGCGGTGGAAGGGTGGACCCTGTGGTGGCGTCGGGTTCGATCGCCGGGTCGCCGTAGCTGGCACCGTCAGCAGTAACGACCAACGCCGAGACGATGCCGCCGTTGAGCTGGTCGGCCAACACCTCCGGCGGTGTGTGCAGCGCGACCAGGGCATCGGCGCGTGTGGTGGCCACCGTCAGCCGCTCGTGCAAGCTCCGGCTCGCCTGCCTTTCCAGGGTGACGTTGATGACGATGCCGACAGCCAGCATAAGCGCCGCCAGCAACCCCACCACCACCACCGTCAACCGGCACCACAGCGACGGCGTTGCGGTAACCGCTTCGGGCTGTTGAACAGCGCTCATGAGCGGCAGCGATGCTGAGGAGTGGCGCTCATTGGCCGCGCCGGCGACGATGCAGAGCGGCAGCGATGCTGAGGAGTGGCGCTCATTGGCCGCGCAACTGTAGACGGTAACCGATACCGCGAACGGTGTGCAGGATCCGGGGCCCGTGCGCCTCGAGCTTCTGCCGCAACCCGCTGACATGCACCTGCACCAGGTTCGGGTCGTAGGCCTCATACCCCCATACCGCGTTGAGGATCTGCGTGGCGCTCACGATCCGGCCGCGCTGTTCGACGAAGTAAATGAGCAGTCGCAGCTCGGTGGCCGTCAGGCCCAACTGGTGCCCGGCGCGGGAGGCAACCCCGGCCTCGACGTCGACCATCAGGTCAGCGAACTGCACCGCGGCCGGTAGACGTCCCCGGCGGCGTAGCACCGCACCCACCCGAGACACCAGTTCGGCTAGTTCGAAGGGTTTCACCACGTAGTCGTCGGCGCCGCTGTCCAGGCCGCGTAGCCGGTCGGGCAGCCCGTCACGCGCGGTGAGCAGCACGATCCCGACCTCACCCCATTGAAGGATCACGTCGATCAGGGCGAAACCGTCGCGGCCCGGCAGCATCACGTCCAGCACCACCAGGTCCGGACGGAACCCGTCGAGCACCTCCTCCAGCTCGTCCCCATCCGGCCGGGTACTGGTGAGATAACCGGCGTCGGTCAGCGCCTCGCTGACCATTTCGCGGATCGTCTCGGAATCCTCAACCACGAGCACGCGTGGTATGCCCACGCTGAACTCTTCGGTGCTGCGCGCCGACGGATTGGCGCCGCCACCTCGCCGGGAGCGAGTAGAAGTTCGGCTTGGGTCCATTGGGTCCATTGGGTCCATTGGGTCCATGAGGTCCATTGGGTTCATGGTCGTTGGGTCCATTTACTGACACCGTATCGCCGCGAATGTTCGAACCCGTCTGAATCGGCTGGGTGAGTTGTCGACGTTCCTCTCACCACAGGCTCTTCAGGTTCACTTCAACTTAGTTGATTAGCGTCCGGGAATCGACAGCCGTCGGCATTGGAACACCACGTGGGCCATGATGCCGGCGGTTGGTGTGTGACCTCCCCGGGCCCTATCGATCAGAGTCAAGCCGGGGGCAGGAGAAGTGCCCTTGACACTCGCGGCGACACGGTCGGCGAACTGGCACTAGGCCTGGCACCAGACCTGGCACTAGCCCTGGCACCAGGCACTGCCGATCACCACCGACTGATTACGGAGGCAAAGAGCAATGAATTTCGCGATGTTACCGCCGGAGGTCAACTCGGCCAGAATGTATTCCGGCGCGGGACCAGGCCCGATGCTGGCCGCCGCGTCGTCCTGGGATGCCCTAGCCGTCGAACTGCATGCAGTCGCGATGGCCTACGAATCAGTGATCGCCGAACTGGACACCGGCTGGTCCGGGCCGAGCGCAACCGCGATGGCCGCCGCTGCCGCGCCCTATGCGCAGTGGATGCACACCACCTCCGCGCAGGCTGAGCAGACCGCCGCCCACGCCAAAGCCGCGGCCGCCGCCTACGAAACCGCGTTCGCGATGACCGTGCCGCCCTCAGCCGTCGCAGCCAACCGCGCCCGGTTGATGTCGCTGCTGGCGACAAACCTGCTGGGTCAGCACACCGTGGCGATCGCGGCCACCGACGCCCAGTACGCCGAGATGTGGGCCCAGGACACCGCGGCTATGTACCACTATGCGCACAGCGCCGCGGCGGCGTCGAGGCTCACGGCGTTCACCGAACCGCCGCAGACGACAAATCCGGCCGGGCCGGCAGCCCAGTCCGGCGCAGTCGGCCAGGCCACGGCGGCAGTGGCCGCCAGCCACACCGGCACCGTCACCTCGGTGATAACGCAGGCCCTGCAAGCCCTGGCGTCACCGGCGGCCGCCACCTCGGCATCAGCCGCGCCAGCCGGGCTTAACGCACTTGCGCCAGCCCTGGCTATCGACCCTGGCATAGCCATTGACCTCGTTGCTCTGGCCTCAAGTCTCTTCGGCACCTTCGTCATCGACGCCGCGGGGACCTTCGGCGTCGACATGGCCGGCACCTTCGGCATCGACCTGATCGGCGTCGGCGAGATCGGGACAGAATTGCCGGAGTTACTGCCCCTCGAGGAGCTCGTCAACTCGGCGACTCCGGTAGCCGCGGGCCTGGGCGAAGCGGCGACGCTCGGCACATTGTCGGTGCCGCCGGCCTGGAGCGTGGCGGCACCGCCGATAATCCCACAGATCGGCGTGCCGTTGTCCGCCGCATCGGCGATCGCGGCGAGCGAAACGGCGCTCCCCCTCGGCGAAATGGCCACGGCAGCGCTGGCCGGACGAGCCACGGCAGCAGTCGGCCGAGGCCGCCGCGACCGTGCCGGCATGACGGCTCGTAAACGCCCGGCACTGGCGCAGCAGCCCGAGCTGCCACCACAGCAGCCGGTTCAGCCGGAGCGGTTGGCGAACGGCCCGATCACGAAAATCGCCGGCGAACTGCGGGAGTTGGCCGAACTCCGCGATTCCGGAATCTTGACCGAAGACGAGTTCACCGAAGAGAAACGTCGGCTGCTGGGCCGATGACTGGCGTGACTGTCACATTGCGTCGTCACACCGAAAAGCCGTTGCGAGCAATGTCTCCGGGACTAACAAAGCCAAGCCGGCCGTGTTAGCAATGGATTTCGCGCTGTTACCGCCCGAGGTCAACTCGGGCAGAATGTATGCCGGTCCCGGCCCGGGGCCGTTGCTGGCCGCCGCGACATCCTGGGATGCCCTCGCCGCCGAACTGCAAACGGCGGGGACGGCCTGTGAATCGGTGATCGCTGAACTGAGCAACGCCTGGTCCGGGCCCAGCGCAACCGCTATGGCCGCTGCGGCCGCACCGTATGCGACGTGGATGCACACCACCTCCGCGCAGGCCGAACAGACCGCCGTCCAAGCCAAAGCCGCGGCCGCCGCCTACGAAACCGCGTTCACGATGACCGTGCCGCCACCGGTCGTCGCGGCCAACCGCACACAGCTGATGTTGTTGCTGGCGACAAACTTCCTGGGTCAGAACACCCCCGCGATCGCTGCCACCGAAGCCCATTACGCGCAGATGTGGGCTCAGGACGCCGCGGCCATGTACGGCTACGCGCACAGCGCCACGGCGGCCTCAAGACTGACGGCGTTCACCGAACCGCCGCAAACCACCAACCCGACCGGGTCCGCAGGCCAGGCCGGTGCAGCAGGCCACGCGGTGACGCACGCTCTGCAGGGCCTGGCATCGCCGGCCAGCGTGACGTCACCACTCAACGGATCGACCCTACTGACCACGCTGGCACCGGCCGCAGCTGGACCTGCTACCGTCCTAGGCCTGGCCGGTGCCGATCTCCTCACCGAGGCTATCGGGACGTTCGGCATGGACGTGCTCGGCACTTTCCTCATCGACGCGCTCGGTGCGGTCGAGTACGCTGACGTGCTCCTCCCTTTGGAGCTCGCGGGCTCGGTGACCCCGGTAGCGGCCGGCTTGGGCGAGGCCGTCGTGCTCAGCGGGTTATCGGTGCCTCAGGCCTGGACCGTGGCGGCCGCGTCGGTAACCCAACCGGCCGGCGCACCGTTGCCCGCCGCTATCGGCGCGGCGGCGCCTGTGATCGAAACGGCCGCCCCCGTCGCCGGGATAGCGGCGGCGGGTCTGGCCGGGCGGGCCACCGCGGCTATCGGCCGTGGCGATCGCGACCGTGCAGGCAGGCCTCGGCAACACCCGGCGCCGCCGCAGCTGGCACCACAATGGTCCGAGCACCCGCAGCGACTGCCGTACGCCCTGTTGCTGGGGATCGACATCGAACTGCGGGAATTGGCAGAGCTGCGCGAAGCCCGGGTCTTGACCGACGACGAATACACCCAGCAGAAACGGCGCCTGTTCGGTCGGTAGCGTTCGGCTTCCGCGGTCGACCGGCCACGTGGGCCGGTCGTTGCCGGTGTTGCCGGGCACTGTCCGTGATGACCGCCGATCGTTTGACACCCTCCCCGCGGCGTGATTACATTGCCGAGCCTGGGGCCCGCAGATCTCTCAGTCTCAAGCAGTCGTCAAACATCGGGGACATACAAATGGCTCGTCAACGATTCATGGGAAATAGCCGTCAATCCGTCCAGAACAAGGGACGTCGACGTGGTCGCCGGGTACTCGGCGCAGGCGCAGCGGCGGGGGCGTTTCTGGCCTTCGGCCTGACCCCGCTGGCCACCGCACCTCCAGCCCAGGCCGACGAGTTCGATTGGCTCGCTGATCTTTTCGATCCCTCCGCGTGGATCACTCCCGATGCCGCACCGTTGTTGGGCGCGGATGGCTTCAGTGACCAATCGGTCGGTGGCCTGCTCAACTTCCTCGACGGCGGCGACCCGACCGCCGCGTTCTACACCTCGCTGCACACCGGCATCGAGAGCTGGATCAACAACCCGATCGGCAAGGTCGTCGACGGGCTCATCAACACGGCGTCCGGGCAGTTTCTGATCGGTAACGGTGCCGACGGAACCGCAGGCGATCCCACCGGTGGTGCCGGCGGGTTGTGGTTCGGCGACGGCGGCAATGGCTACGACAGCACGACCCCCGGCGTCGACGGCGGGGCCGGCGGGGACGCCGGACTCTTCGGCAACGGCGGCGACGGCGGCGCCGGCGGACCCGGTGCCGACGGCGGCGCCGGCGGCACCGGCGGCACCGTCATGGGCGTCGGCGGTACCGGCGGCACCGGCGGCACCGGTGATGCCAGCATCAACGGCGGTGTCGGCGGTGACGGCGGAGCGGGCGGCGCCGGGGAAGGCTCGCAGTACGGCGTCGGCGGGACCGGCGGCACCGGCGGTGAAGGCCTCTCCGACACCGGCGACAGTGAAGGCAGTTCCGCTACCGACACCGCTGACGGCGGCGCCGGCGGCGACGGGGGTAAAGGCTCGACGATCGGCGGTGACGGCGGCGCCGGCGGCGCTGGTGGTGCCGCCACCGCTAACGGCGCCAGTGGTATCGCCACCGCCGCCGACGGCGGCGAAGGCGGAACCGGCGGAACCGGGCCCATCGGTGGCGCCGGGGGCGCCGGCGGTGCCGGCGGCGCCGCTACCGCCAACGGCATGGGCGGCCAGGCCACCGCCGGCAACGGCGGTGGTGGTGGCACCGGCGGGGTCGGCAGCGTCACCACCGGCGGTGACGGTGGCGCTGGCGGCGCCGGCGGGATCGCCACGGCCAACGGCCACTATGGCACCGCTACCAGCGGTAACGGCGGCACCGGCGGAACTGGCGGTGACGGCAAGGTCACCGGCGGTAACGGCGGAGCCGGCGGGGCCGGCGGCGCTACCGACACCACCAACGGCTCAGGCGGCTACGCCACCGGCGGCAACGGTGGCGATGGTGGTACCGGCGGTAATGGTGCATTCAGTGGTAAGGGGGTCGGTGGTAACGGCGGTGTCGGTGGTGCCGGCGGCGAAGCCACGTCCCACGGCTCCGATGGCATCGCTGATGGCGGCAACGGCGGCACCGGCGGCACCGGCGGTGACGGCGTGACCGGTGGCCACGGCGGTGACGGCGGCGCCGGCGGCGACACCAGGACCACCGGTGCCGGCGGCGTCTCGACTGCCGGTGACGGCGGAAACGGCGGTGACGGCGGGGCCGTCGCCGGGGCGCCCGGTGCGGGCGGTGCCGCCGGAACCGCGATGGCGACCGGACCCGGCGAAGCGACCGACGGCTCGCCCGGCTCACCCGGCTCGACCGGCGGCAACACTCTGCCCGGGTCGCCTTAGAGCAGCGTCGCTTGCTCGGGCTGCGCCTCGACCGGTTCGATCAGTTCCGGCCCGTTGTTTCGCACGTTGTTGACCAGGGACGACACTTCACGTAGCGCGATGGCGCGGACGTCCGGCGAGTGGGTCAACAGCTCAGCAGCCGGCGGCGCGTCCGGATCCATCCAGGCATCCCAGGCGCTTTCGGGCAGCATCAGCGGCATCCGGTCGTGGATCGCGGCGAGTTCGCCGACCGCGTCGGTGGTGATGATCGTGCAACTCAACAACGGCTCGACGGATCGGTCGTCCGGGTTCTTCCAGACCGACCACAGCCCTGCCACGAACAGCAGCTCGCCGTCGTCACGGCAGGCGTAGAACGGGGTTTTGCGGGCCTTTCTGCCCGCCGGCGGGTCCGGGTCGACGCGCCACTCGTAGAAGCCGTCCATCGGGATCAGGCAGCGCTTGTGTTGGGCACTCGACCGGAACATCGACGAGGTGGTGACCTTGTTGGCGCGGGCGTTGATCGGCCGCGGCCCGCTGCGCTCGGGCGTGCCGTCGGGACCGGCCTTGGTCCACGGCGGCACCAGCCCCCACCGCATCAGCCGGACCCGCCGGGTCGGCTGGTCGTCGGGCTCGGCGTGCCGACTGACCACTGTGGCGATAGCAGCGGTGGGGGCCACGTTGTAATTGGGCGGATAGGGCCAGGCATAGGCCTCCGACTCCGCTACCGTGGCCGCCGCTGCTTCGTTGATCGCCCCGATCTGCTCGGCCAGCAGCGCCGGGTCGGTGGTCATCGCGAAACGCCCGCACATGCCTCCATGGTGGCAGAGACGGCCCGACCGGCCCGGACGGGTGATGATAGAGGAGTGACCACCTGGCCGGCGCCGACGAACCCGACACCCGTCCACGCGACGGTCACCGTGCCCGGCTCGAAATCGCAGACAAACCGGGCGCTGGTGCTCGCAGCGCTGGCGGCCACGCACGGGCGCGGGGCGAGCACGCTCAGCGGCGCACTGCGCAGCCGCGACACCGATCTGATGATCGACGCGCTGCGCGCCCTGGGCCTGTGGGTCGAGGTGATCGGCCATCATGTGACGATCAGCGGTGGGCTCTCCCCGGGCACCAACGCCCGGGTGGACTGCGGCCTGGCCGGCACGGTGCTGCGCTTCGTGCCGCCGCTGGCCGCACTGGGCACCGCGACCGTCGCCTTCGACGGTGACGAGCAGGCCCGGGCCCGGCCGATCGCACCGCTGCTGGACGCGCTGCGCGACCTGGGCATCGACGTCGATGGTGCCGGGCTGCCGTTTTCGGTCCGCGGCGCCGGGTCGGTCGCCGGCGGCACGGTGACGATCGACGCTTCGGCGTCCTCGCAGTTCGTCTCCGGGCTGCTGCTGTGCGGGGCGGCGTTCACCGACGGGCTGACCGTGCTGCACACCGGCCCGGTGCTGCCGTCCGCTCCGCACGTCGCCATGACGGTGGCGATGCTGCGACAGGCGGGGGTCGACGTCGACGACGCGACCCCGAACCGGTGGCGGGTGCACCCCGGCGCGGTCGCGGCCCGCCACTGGGCTATCGAACCCGATCTGTCCAACGCCGTACCGTTCCTGGCCGCGGCGGCGGTATGCGGCGGAAGCGTGCGCATCACCGGCTGGCCGGTCGCCAGCATTCAGCCCGCCGATCTGATCTCCGGTTTCCTGGAGAATCTGAATTCCGTTGTCATACAATCCGATTCATATCTCGAGGTACGGGGGTCCGGGATGTATCACGGCTTCGACGTCGACCTTCACGACGTAGGCGAGCTGACACCGGCGCTGGCCGCGCTGGCGGCGCTGGCCGTTGAGGGGTCGGTGTCGCGGCTCACCGGCATCGCACATCTTCGCGGCCACGAAACCGACCGGCTGGCCGCGCTCACCACCGAGATCAACCGCCTCGGCGGCGACTGCGCACAGACGCCCGACGGGCTGGTGGTCACCGCGACACCGCTGCACTCCGGAGTCTGGCGCGCCTACGCCGATCACCGGATGGCGACGGCCGGTGCGATCGTCGGCCTGCGGGTGCCCGGGGTGCAGGTGGACGACATCGCCGCCACCGGCAAGACGCTGCCCGATTTTCCACGGTTGTGGGCCGACATGCTAGCCGGTGTGGAGCCGCGCAGTTGAGGCCCGGCGACTACGACGAGTCCGACGTCAGAATCCGCTCCGGCCGCGGATCCCGGCCGCGAACCAAGATCCGCCCGGAACACGCCGGCGCGAGCCAGGCCATGGTGGTCGGCGTCGACCGTGGCCGCTGGGCCTGCGCACTCGACCGCGATCCGCGCCGGGGTGTCACCGCCATGCGAGCTCGCGAACTGGGCCGCACGCCGATCGTCGTCGGCGACGACGTCGACCTGGTCGGCGACCTGTCCGGCCGACCGGACACCCTAGCTCGCATCGTACGGCGGCGGCCGCGACGAACGATGTTGCGGCGCACCGCCGATGACACCGATCCGACCGAGCGGGTGGTGGTCGCCAACGCCGACCAGCTGCTGATCGTGGTGGCCCTGGCCGACCCTCCGCCGCGCACCGGATTGGTCGACCGGACACTGATAGCGGCCTACGCCGGCGGTATCACCCCGATCCTTTGCCTGACCAAGACCGACCTCGCCCCGGCAGCGCCGTTCGCCGGCCACTTCGCCGACCTCGACCTCACCATCGTCACCGCGGGCCGCGACGACCCGCTGGACGCCGTCGCCCCGCTGCTGATCGGCAAAGTGACTGTGCTGCTGGGTCATTCCGGGGTGGGTAAGTCAACCCTGGTGAATCGTCTTGTGCCAAAAGCAGGCCGGGCGGTCGGAGAGGTCACCGGCGTCGGCAAGGGCCGGCACACGTCGTCGCAGTCGGTGGCGCTGCCGCTGGGGGACTCCGGCTGGGTGATCGACACCCCGGGCGTCCGCTCGTTCGGCCTGGCCCACATCGCACCCGACGACGTGCTTTTGGCATTCGCCGATCTGGCCGAAGCGATCGCCGACTGCCCGCGTGGCTGCGGGCATATGGGGCCCCCCGCCGACCCGGACTGTGCACTGGACACCCTGGTCGGGCCGGGTGCGCGTCGCGTCGCGATCGCCCGCCGCCTGCTGGCGGTGCTCAGGGAAAGGTGATCGGGAAAGATGACGACATTGCCGAGGAACCGCCCGCCCGCCCGTCAGAGCAGTTCGAACAGGAACGGCAGCTCCTGGACGGCATACCAGGCCAGGTCGTGATCTTGGGCGTCGCCGACGGCCAGTTCGGCGTCCTGGTCACCTAGATCGGCCTCGTCGATGACGGCCACCGCCGCGGCCACCGCGGGCTCGGCCGCGGCGGTGTCCACATAGGCGGCGACGACGTCGTCGAGCCCAACGGACCCCAGAACCCGGACGACGGCGTCGTCTAGGTCCGGGCGGGCAGTGACACCGGCCGGGTCGTCGATGTCAGCGACCAGCACCGCCCGCCGGACGGGCAGCGCGTCCGGGTCAGACAGGGCACCCGGGGTCCCACCGGATCCCGCTGAGCCCAGCAGCCGCAACGACGCCAGCGCCGCCTCGGCCAGCGCGACCTCGGCGAGCTCGTCGTCGCCGCCTTGCGCATAGGCTTCGCGCAGTGTCGGTGTCACCGCGAACGCGGTACCGTTGACCGGCCGCATTGACCCGTCGGCGATGAGCTGACGCAGCATCGCCAGGGTCGCCGGGATGTAGATCCGCACGAGGCAGACCTTATCCCGGGCGAAGTGACCGCTGTCGATTGCTGTCGCGAACTTGGGTCGCATTTTTGTCAACTTTCCTTATTGCACGGGGACTTCAGCAAGGAGTAACTTCCACGGTCACCAAGGGTTTGTCGCCGTCGGGCCGGGGGTGAGCCCCTCGGCTTACTGAATAGGCACGCGAACTTCACCAAAGGTCACCGACATGGCTGGTCAGCGAAGCACCAAGCCGAGTAGGTGGGGTCGTCGGGTGGTGGGAGCCGGTGGTGCCGCGGGGGCGTTTCTGGCGTTCGGGATGTGCCCACTGGCCGGCGTCTCGGCGCGGGCCGAGGGTGAGCTGGATTGGCTGATTGATCTTGTCGATCCGGCGCTGAGTTTGCCCGGCAGCACCGATCCGGGCGGTGCAGCGGCGATGCCCCTCGGCGAGCTGCCCACCGATGCGCTGGCCGGCAGCGGTAGCGGCACCGTGACCGCCTGGATCGACCACGACATCTACACCCCACTGCATACCGCTGTCGAAGCCTGGATCAACAGCCGGTTCGGTACACGCACCGACGATGCGATTGACCATCTGGTCGGCTCGTACGCGATCGGCAACGGCACCCCCGGCACCGCGGCCCACCCGAACGGGACGGCCGGTGGTTGGTTGGTCGGCAACGGCGGCGCCGGCTGGAACAGCGACATAGCCGGTACGGCCGGCGGCAACGGCGGGGCCGCCGGACTGTTCGGTGACGGCGGTGCCGGCGGTAACGGCGGCGAAGGCGCCGCCGGCGGTGACGGCGGCAACGGCGGCACATTCCTGGGCATCGGTGGCGCCGGCGGTGACGGCGGCACCGGTGTCGACGGTGTCGACCACGGTGTCGCTGGGGACGGTGGGGCAGGTGGGGCTGCCCCCGGCCGGTGGTTCGGCTGCGGTGGCGCCGGCGGGGCCGGCGGGATGGGCGCAGCCGGCCCCGACGGTACGACAGGCGAAGCCGGCGGTGCCGGCGGCACCGGAGGTGACGGCGGTGCGGGCGGAGCCAGCACGGGCCTGTTCGGCCACGGCGGTGCCGGCGGAGCCGGCGGTGACGGGGGCGCCGGCGGTCGAGGTGGGGCCGGTGCCGACGGCGAGGCCGGTTCCTTCGCCGACGGCGGTGACGGCACCGGCGGTGACGGCGGCAATGGCGGCAGCGGGGGAACCGGCGGCAACGGTGGAGCCGGCGGGGCCGGCGGGGCCGCCATCCACGGTCCCGCCGGCGTCGACGGTAACGGTGGCGCCGGTGGGGCCGGCGGGGCCGGCGGAATACCCGGCAACGGCGGTGTCGGTGCGGCCGGCACCGCGGCCCACCCCAACGGCGGGTCCGGCGGCGACGGCGGCAACCCAGGTCAGGCCGGTGCCGGCGGGACAGGAGGTGCGGCCGGCGGGGCCAGCGGTGTGGCCGGTGCCGGTGGTGCGGCCGGCGCCGCGGTCACCAGCGGCGGCAACGGCGGCAACGGCGGGGCCGGGTTCAGTCCGACGACCCCCGGCGGGGACGGCGGTGACGGCGGCAATGGCGGCAACGGCGGCGAGTACGGCAACGGCGGGCAGGGTGGGGCTGGCGGAGCCGGCGGCGATGGCGCCGCCGGCGTCAGCAATCCTGACCCGGGCGGCAACGGCGGCACCGGCGGAAACGGCGGAGAAGGCGGCACCGGCGGCGCCGGCGGCAACGACGGCGGCAGCGGCGGGGCCGGCGGCAACGGCGGCGACGCCGGCAAAGGGGGAAACGGCGGTAGCGCGGGCGCCGGCGGCACCGTGGGCGGCAGCGGCGGCAACGGCGGCCAGGGCGGAGGCGGCGGCCAGGGCGGTGCCGGCGGCAACGGCGGCGCCGGCGCCAACGATGGCGGCGAGGGCGGTGCCGGCGGCAACGGTGGCGCCGGCGGCTCCGGCGGCAGCCCTGGCCAGGGTTCCGACAACTTGGCCAACGGTGTGTTCTTCGGCAGCGGCGGCAACGGCGGCGCCGGCGGTAACGGTGGAGCTGGTGGCCGGGGCGACAGCGGCTCGCTCGGCGACAACCCGGGCTTCACCGGCGGTGACGGCGGCGCCGGGGGGCAGGGCGGTCCGGGCGGTGCCGCCAGCCAATCGGGGTTCGGCCTCTACGGATCCAACGGCGACGGCGGGCCCGGCGGCGACGGCGGTCCGGGCGGCGACGGAGGTCCGGGAGGCGACGGCAGCGGCAGCGCCGGTGGAACCGGCGGCGACGGCGGCAACGGCGGGACGGCCGGCGCAGGCGGCGCACCGGGCAACGGGTTCGACTCCGCACCCGGGATCGAAGGGCTGCCCGTCGGTACCGGCGGCAACGGCGGCACCGGCGGAGCCGCCGGCGACGGCGGCGATGGCGGACAAGGCGCCAGCGGCTTCGCTGGCGGTGACGGCGGCAAGGGCGGCGCCGGCGGAGACGGCGGCAGCGGCGGGGATGGCAGCGGCAAGTACTTTGCCCAGGGCGACAACAGCGGGAACGGCGGCACCGGCGGCGCCGGCGGCACCGGCGGCGACGGCGGCACGGGCGGCACCGGAGCCGACGGCGGTGCCGGTGGCAACGCCGGTCCCGGGGGCAGCGGTGGGAACGCCGCTAACGGCGGCAGCGCCACTTACGTCGGCCCCGACGCTTACGGTGGCGCCGGCGGCGACGGCGGTGACGGCGGCCAGGCGGGCACCGCCGGCGGTGGCGGGGCCGCCGGCCCGGGCGCTCAGACAGGTAGCGCCGGAGCCGGCGCCGACGGCGGCAACGGCGGCAGCGGCGACGCCGGCGGCAGCGGCGGCCCGGTCGGCTCGCCCGGTGTCAACGGCGCCGGCGGCGTCGGCGGAGCCGGCACTTCCCCCGGCGGCCACACCGGCAGCACCGGCGGGACCGGCGGCACTGACAGCTCAGGCGGCCCGGTCAACGCCACCGTGCCACTGCACATGAACGCCGTGACCGAGCCGGTGATCGACATCTCGGTGAACGGTGGGCCGATGGTGCCCGTGCTGGTCGACACCGGATCCACCGGCCTGGTGATGCTGAGCCAGTATGTCGGAACACAGAACCTCGGCGCCGTCGTCTATTCCGGTGCTGCCGGCTACAGCGGCGGGCTGTCGTATTCCTACAGCACCTATGACACGACGGTGGGTTTTGGGGATGGAATCGTCACGGCGCCGACCGCCGTCGACGTCATCAGCGCGGCATCGACGACGGCCGCCGAGAACTACTTCGCCCCCGCTGGCATAGACGGTGTCCTGGGCATCGGGCCGAACAACGGATTCCCGGGCACCAGCACCGTGATCTCGGCGCTGCCGGGTCTGCTCAACAACGGCGCGCTCATCAGCGAATCCCAGGGGGTGCTGGAGTTCGGACCCAACCCGTTGACTCCCGTCGTCTCGGTTGCCGGAGCGCCGATCACCGCCGCTGACGTCTCGGTCGGCCACGGGTCTCTTGAACCCGTCTACGTGATGATCGATTCCGGTGGCGTGTACGGAACCATCCCGTCGTCCGTGGTCACCGGTGTACAAGTCGGCGAGCAGTTGCCGGCGGGGACGGCGATCGCCGTCTACACCGCCGACGGCCAGACGCTGCTGTACTCGTACACGACGACCGCGACAGACGGCCCGACCGTCACCTCGGGGAGTCTGATGAATTCCGGGTACATCCCTTTCGAGCAGGGCCCGGTGTATATCAGCTACAGCCCCAGCGGCTTCGGGACGACGACCTTTGACGAGTGATCGCTATTCGCGGTCGCCCAGCAGGGTTGCGACGTGGTCGTCGACATACTTGTACAGTTCGCGGGACGGGCGCCGATAGTCACTGGCCACTGGTTTGTCGGGTAGCTCTATCTTCGGCTGTGCCACATCCTCGTGATAGTCGATGGTGGACAGCAGATGCGCCATCATATTCAGCCGTGCGTGTTTCTTGACATCGGATTCCACATGGTACCAGGGACTTTGGGGGATGTCGGTGTGTATCATCATCTGGTCCTTGGCCCGCGCGTAGTCCTCCCACCGGTAGACCGACTCCAGATCCATCGCGGTCAGCTTCCACTGCCGGACCGGGTCGGTGCGGCGCTTCTGGAAACGGCGCAGCTGCTCTTCGCCGGAGATCGAAAACCAATACTTGCGCAACAGGATCCCGTCGTCGATCAACATCTGTTCGAAGAGCGGAGTCTGACGCAGGAACAACGCGTGTTCGGCCGGCGTACAAAATCCCATCACCTGCTCCACACCGGCGCGGTTGTACCAGGAACGGTCGAACAGCACGACCTCCCCGCGGCCCGGAAGGTGTGCGACGTACCGCTGGTAGTACCACTGCCCGCGTTCGCGATCGGTCGGTGCCGGCAGCGCGGCGATGCGCACCACACGCGGACTGAGGTATTCGGTGATGCGCTTGATGGCTCCGCCCTTGCCCGCGGCGTCACGACCCTCGAAGATGACCACGACGCGGGCCCCGGTGTGGCGCACCCACTCCTGAAGTTTGACGAACTCTGTTTGGAGTCGGAACAACTCGGCCTTGTACACCCGCTTGCCCAGTTTGTCCCGGCCGGGCTTCCCACTCATTGGGCGGCCTCCAGCAGCTCAGCCAGCGCTTCCTGCAGCAACGCCGACACCACCCCGACATCGCTCATCGCCTTGCGGTCGGCATTGACCCCGTAGTACAGCATGCCGTTGTAGGACGTCACACCGATCGCCAGCACCGTGTTGGGCAACAGCGGCGGCACCATATAGGCCTGCAGCAGCTTTGCGCCGCAGACATACAGCTGCCGCTGCACACCGGGCACATTGGTGATCAACAAGTCGAACACCCGCCCGGAAAACCCCGCGGAGTCCATCGCTGCCCGCACTCCCATGGCGTGCAGGGTGGGTGGCGCGAAACCCCACATGGCCACAATGGTTCGAGCGTCGACCAGGCGCATGGCGGCGGAATGCGATTCGGTCGCATAGCTGATCTGGGAGAGCCGGACCACCGGGTTGGGCTCCCCGACCGGCAGATCGATCAGCAACGGCGTCACCGCACCGACGGGCTGGCTGTGCCCCACCGGTCCGGTCGTGTCGACCTCGTCGTCCGGGTAGACGGAGAGCGGCGCCATTGCCCGGACCGTCCGCGTCGAGGGAACCGGCTCGCCCCGAGAAAGCAGCCAGTTGCGCAGCGCGCCGGTGATCACGGCCAGCACCACGTCGTTGACATCGCAGTCGTAGCTGGCCCGCACCGCCCGGTAGTCCTCCAGGCGTGCCTGCGCGACCGTGAACAGTCGGTTGGGGGAGACCTCGCTGTTGAGCGGGCTCGCCGGTGCGGTGCCGCGCGTCACCGTACGGGCCACGTCCCATGCCTTGCGGCCGGCCTGAGCCAGCAGTCCGGAGCTGGTCGCCAGCTGGCTGGCCGCCGACCGGATAGCCTGCAGCTGCGCCGCGGGCGCGCGCATCCAGTCACCGACCGCGCCGGCGACAAGTTCCGCGGCGCTGGGTTCCCGGCGGGGTATCCAGAAGTCCTCCTCGAACGGCGGCGGACGCTGACTCCGGTCAACGATCACGTGGGCGATCGCGGGTGCGGCCATCCCGTTCACCAGCGTCTGGTGCGACTTGGCGTAGACGGCGATGCGGTTGCGGGCCAGCCCCTCGATCAGATACATCTCCCACAGCGGCCGAGACTTGTCCAATGGCTGCTGGAACACCTCGGCGATCAGCTCGTGCAGCTGTTCGTCGCTGCCGGGCGAGGGTAACGCCCGACGCCGAACGTGGTAGGTGATGTCGAAATCGCGGTCGTCGATCCACACCGGCCTGACCAAGCCGCCGATGACATCGCGAACCTTCTGACGGTAACGCGGCACCTGGGGCAGGCGCTGCTCCACGGTAGCCAGCAGCTTCTCGTAGCTCAAGCCTGCGCGGGGCCGGTTCAGGATCAGCAGCGCACCCAGATACATTGGCGTGGCAGTGTTTTCCAGCCGGTAGAAGGATGCATCGGATACCGACAAGCGGCTCACCATCGCGGCCCGTCCTCCCTGCCGTCTCGACCTGGCCAGCCCCGATCGGGCCGAATTGACTGCTGCTCGCTCACGCTACCGAACGGCCTGCAGCGCACCCGAATGCAGCCGATCGCCGGTTGTGCGATGATGCCCATAGCGCCCACGGCGTTCTGCCACTCTCCAGCAGGCCCGTTAGTCCGATCGACCTCTGGAGAACTGACCTTGACCGTGAACCCGATCCCGCCCGGCGCCCTAGCCGTCGCGCCCGTCACGCCCATCATTGACTACGAGCCGCCGCCCGGTGCGGTCGTGCAGGGCCGGTTCCCAGTCCGGGCACCGTCGCTGCTGCGGTCGCGCCGCAAGTACGCACCGACGCTGACGACGGTACCGCCCGGCCGGCCGCCGCGGGCTGTCCTCTCACCGGCAACGCGGGCGGCCGCCGCGTTCGCCGAAACCGCGCTGCGGCGGGTGCTGGAGGTCGTCGACCAGCGTCGTCCGGCGGCTCACCTTCATCCGCTGTTGGCCGCGGGCCTGGTCGACTCGGTGCTGTCAGTGCTGTCCGAGCACCCCGCGAGTTCCTCGGCGACCCGATGCGCCGGTGTGGCGACGCTGCAGCGGCTGCGGCTGCAGATGGTCGGATCGGCGGACCCACCCACGGCCGCCGAGGTGTTCGGGACCTACCGGCGTGGCCGGCGGATCCACGCCGTGGCCTGTCGCCTGGAGCGGATTCCGGCGGTTGCCGGCCCGGGCTGGCAGATGGTGGCGCTGCACATTGGATGACAACCGGCGCTCGCCCTCCGATAGGGCCGCTGGCCGAGCTTGTGCGCCGAACGGCTACTAGCGCTTCCTGCCCGACTTCGCCAGCTTGGCCTCGCGGGCCTGGCGCCGCGCAGCCTCCCGGCGTTCCCGCCGGCTGGTTCCGGTCGCGCCGGCTGAGCCAGCGGCGCCGGCACGCCCCGCGGATCCGGGCTCACCGTTTCCGCGTTGCACCTGGGCGGAACCGTCCTCGGCGGGACCGGAATAGGTCAACGCCCGCCCGCCACCGTCAGCGCCGCCAATGCCCTTGGCGTGCAAAGCCGGCGGTGCCGCCCGGCCGGACCCGGTGCCAGATCCGGAAACACGCTGCTGCGCGGTGCCCGCGGCCGCCGTGGCGAGTTCCTGCAGACCCTCCGGTGCGGCCATCGGCGCCACCGTCTGTGCCGGCGCGGCTTCCACGGCGACGTTGAACAGGAAGCCCACTGACTCCTCTTTGAGCCCGTCGAGCATGCCGGTGAACATGTCGTAGCCCTCACGCTGGTATTCGACCAGCGGGTCCCGCTGGGCCATCGCCCGCAGGCCGATGCCCTCTTTGAGGTAGTCCATCTCGTAGAGGTGCTCGCGCCACTTGC
>NZ_JBYCLE010000211.1:0-2237 GCF_057473765.1 Mycobacterium sp. TH-M106
AGATCATCCTGTGCGACGAGCCGGACTCCGGCCTGGACCCGGTGCGCACCGCCTACCTGAGCCAGCTGCTCCTCGACATCAACGCCCAGATCGACGCGACCATCCTGATCGTCACGCACAACATCAACATCGCCCGCACCGTGCCGGACAACATGGGCATGCTGTTCCGGCGGCAGCTGGTGATGTTCGGCCCGCGTGAGGTGCTGCTGACCAGCGACGAACCGGTCGTCCGCCAGTTCCTCAACGGCCGTCGCATCGGCCCGATCGGCATGTCCGAGGAGAAGGACCAGGCCACCATGGCCGAGGAGCAGGCCATGGTCGACGCCGGCCATCACGACAGTGGTGACGAGATCGTGGGTGTGCCGCCGCAGATCACCGCCAGTCCGGGCTTGCCGGAGCGCAAGGCGGTCGCTCGCCGCCGCGCCCGGGTGCGCCAGATCCTGGACACACTGCCCAAGGAGGCCCAGGCGGCGATCCTCGACGACCTGGAGGGCACGCACAAGTACGCGGTGCACGAGTTCCCGGAGGACGAGGCGCCCACCGCATCGATGCCGGCCTCTTCGGGCTGATCCACGGCGCGTTACCTCTTGACGGACGAGCGTAAACGGGCCAGTCTGTTCAGCAGTATCCGTGGAGGTGTCCGGGCATCGAGCCAGCCAGCGGGACTCATCGAGACCCACCGGAACAACTGCGGTTGAAGAACGCGCGGTCCTGCGCTATTGTTGGATGTTGCGCTGGCTACCCCCTGCCCACCTCCCCCGAACCTGACGCTGCAGATCCAGCCTGAGCTCTGTTTACGTGCTCGGTGCTTCAGTGCTTTCGTCGCGCGCGTGGGACACGGACAGATCGTTCGCCAGCCGAGCCGACGAGACATCGCGGTGAACGGATCCGCTGATCCGCGAGCCGCATGAGGTTGCTGGAAGGATGCATCTTGGCAGTCTCCCGCCAGAGCAAGAAGAACCCCTCGACCACCACCAGGAAGAATCCCCCCCAGAGTTCCCTCTACAGCTCCGTGCCCGGCGCGCCCAACCGGCTTTCTTTCGCCAAGCTGCGTGAGCCACTTGAGGTTCCGGGTCTGCTCGATGTGCAGATCGATTCCTTCCAGTGGCTGATCGGCGCACCGCAATGGCGCGAGAAGGTGGCCAAACGCACCGGTAAGCAGCCGGTCGGCGGTCTCGAAGAGGTGCTCGACGAGCTCTCCCCGATCGAGGACTTCTCCGGTTCGATGTCGCTGTCGTTCTCCGACCCCCGGTTCGACGAGGTCAAGGCGCCGGTCGACGAATGCCGCGACAAAGACATGACGTACGCGGCTCCGCTGTTCGTCACCGCCGAGTTCATCAACAGCAACACCGGCGAGATCAAGAGCCAAACGGTGTTCATGGGCGACTTTCCGATGATGACCGAGAAGGGCACTTTCATCATCAACGGCACCGAGCGGGTGGTTGTCAGCCAGCTGGTGCGCTCGCCCGGTGTGTACTTCGACGAGAGCATCGACAAGTCCACCGAGAAGACACTGCACTCGGTGAAGGTGATCCCCGGTCGCGGCGCCTGGCTGGAGTTCGACGTCGACAAGCGGGACAGCGTCGGAGTGCGCATCGACCGCAAGCGCCGCCAGTCGGTCACCCTGCTGCTCAAGGCGCTGGGCTGGTCGGCTGAACAGATCACCGAGCGCTTCGGTTTCTCCGAGATCATGGCCTCGACGCTGGAGAAGGATCCCACCGCCGGCACTGATGAGGCGTTGCTGGAGATCTACCGCAAGCTGCGCCCGGGGGAACCGCCGACCAAGGAGTCCGCGCAGTCCCTGCTGGAGAACCTGTTCTTCAAGGACAAGCGCTACGACCTTGCCCAGGTGGGTCGCTACAAGCTGAACAAGAAGCTGGGCCTTCCGGTCAAACCGGGTGAGCCGCTGACGACCACGCTGACCGAAGAGGACATCGTGGCCACCATCGAATACCTGGTGCGGCTGCACGAGGGCCAGACCACGATGACGGTGCCGGGCGGCGTCGAGGTGCCCGTCGAGGTCGACGACATCGACCACTTCGGCAACCGGCGGCTGCGCACGGTGGGTGAGCTGATCCAGAACCAGATCCGGGTCGGCCTGTCCCGGATGGAACGCGTGGTCCGGGAACGGATGACCACACAGGACGTCGAGGCCATCACGCCGCAGACCCTGATCAACATCCGCCCGGTCGTGGCGGCGATCAAGGAGTTCTTCGGCACCAGCCAGCTGAGTCAGT
>NZ_JBYCLE010000212.1:0-1784 GCF_057473765.1 Mycobacterium sp. TH-M106
GTGGGCACCTTGACGATGAGCGCCTGATCAGGTTGAAGCGAGTAGTCACCGGCGCTAAGCCATTGGTTGTTGCCCGTCAGCAGCGGCCCCGGCATGAACGTGTCGGTCGGCTGTATGTCGGTGAGCGTGTTGGGCGCCGGCGCATTGGTTGCCGTTAACTGCCCCAGGTAATCTGGCGAACCGGCTTCCTGAGCGCCGTTGGCCGCGACGGGATCCAGTATCGACGCGATCTGTTGATCCGTCAGCAGTGGAGCCCCGGTAGGGCTCTTCACGCCCTGTTCCGAGATGGAAAAGCTGTCGTGCGGCAGGCCCCAGTTCACGACGCTGTCACGGACGATCGTCCTCTCGGAGTCGGTGGGGATCTCGATCCAGTTGCCTGAGTGGTGAGTTGGACTGAAGGTGATGGTGTAGCTGCCGTTGGCATTGGGAGTGAATTGCGATAATTCGACACTGCCGAGAGCGTGGTCGTCGGTAGCAGAGTTGACGAAGGGGGTCGTCACACCGTTGCCGGCAAGGAACGTGAAACTCACATCTCCGGTGCCATTGGGACCAGCGGGGGGATCGATCGTCATCGTGTATGTATGGCTCGGTGAGAGCGGCAAAGACGTGTACTGGTCGTCTGGATTCTGATACACGAGAAGGTTTTGATTGTTGGCACCGGGCGCGTCCCACCCGTATGGGGCAAACGGGATCGCCACGTTGTTCAGGTCGAGATAGTTAAACGCGACCGTCTGCGCGGCCAACATAGTCTGGAGAACATTCTGCGCATACTCGTGGGTCATCGACAGGTCAATGGGACTGATGAACGGGTACTGAGTCATCTGCGCTTGCATCTGTTGCTGTTCGGCGAGCAGTCCCTGAATCACGGGCAGCAGCGAGTCCGAGGTGGACAGAAGTTTTACAGCCGGACTGGACACCACCGGACCGGCAGCGGTCACCTGCGCGGCCATCGTCGTGATCGCCAGCACGCCGGCCGCCGCGGTTGCCGCAGCACGGGCCGCTCGAGCGGCCCGGCGACCGGCCCGGACGCGTGCGGCAGTTGGTCGCAGTGTGACGAGTCTGAACATGATGGTTGGCACGCTGCCCTCCGCTTAGTCGATCCAAAACTGGGTGGTTTGCGGAGGATAACCCACTGCTGAGAGGCTGTAAAGATCTCCGTTGACTCGCCAAAGGTGCCCGCTTGCAGCCCGCCCTCGGGCGGCTGTTAGCCGAGGATCAACCCCGACGTCGGCACGCCGGTGCCGGCGGTGACGAGGACGTGTTCGACGTCCTCCACCTGGTTCACCGACGTACCCCGCAGCTGGCGCACGCCTTCGGCGATGCCGTTCATGCCGTGGATGTAGGCCTCACCGAGCTGGCCGCCGTGGGTGTTGACCGGCAACCGCCCGCCCAGTTCGATGCCGCCGTCGGCGATGAAGTGCTTGGCCTCGCCCCAACCGCAGAACCCCAGCTCCTCCAACTGGATCAGTGTGAACGGGGTGAAGTGGTCGTAGAGGACCGCGGTCTGGATGTCGGCGGGCTCGAGTCCGGACTGCGCCCACAGCTGCCTGCCCACTAATCCCATCTCGGGCAGTCCGCCCAGCTCCGGTCGGTAGTAGCTGGTCATCGAATACTGGTCCGGGCTCGCGCCTTGCGCGGCCGCGGCAATGACGGCCGGCCGGTTCGGAAGATCCTTCGCCCGCTCGGCCGAGGTGACGACGACCGCCACGGCGCCGTCGGTCTCCTGGCAGCAGTCCAGCAGCCGCAGCGGCTCGGCGATCCATCGCGAATTCTGGTGATCCTCA
>NZ_JBYCLE010000213.1:0-3209 GCF_057473765.1 Mycobacterium sp. TH-M106
CGAACAGCACGGACCCGCCGTGGGCGACGGTCTCCTTGACGAACTCGTATGCCTTGTCGATGAAGGTCAGCGTCTGCTGCAGATCGATGATGTAGATCCCGTTGCGGTCGGTGAAGATGAACCGCTTCATCTTGGGATTCCAGCGACGGGTCTGATGCCCGAAGTGAGTGCCGCTGTCGAGCAGCTGTTTCATGGTTACGACGGCCATTGCCAGCCATGTCCTTATGTGTTGTCGGTTGTCGCCCGGCGTCCGCTGAGGCCGGGCCCTGGTGTCTGCTGAGATGCCTTGCCCGTCGGTGAGACGGGACCGCTCGGCATCCGGTTGTTGCGCAGACACGCGAAGTCAGCCCGCTAAAGCAGACTGCGAGAAGTGAGTTTACACGGTTCGAGCAGGTGGTTTGTCCACAGTGCTGACTAGCCGGATCACCGGCGCACCGGTGAACTGTGCAGATGCGGTGGACGGCGCTGATCCTCGTCGCCGGCTTGCTCGGCGCCGCCCCGGCCCGCGGCGACGATATCCGGCTGGACTGGCCGTTGCGGCCGCGCCCGGCGGTGACACGGAGCTTCGACGCCCCGTCACCGAACTGGCAGCGTGGCCACCGCGGGGTGGACCTGGCCGGCGCGCCCGGCCAGCCGGTGTACGCCGCCGGTGCGGCCACGGTGATCTTCGCCGCTGACCTGGCCGGGCGGCCGGTGGTGTCGCTGGCCCACCCGGGCGGTCTGCACACCAGCTACGAACCGGTGCGCGCCGTCGTACGGGTCGGCCAGCGGGTGGATGCCGGGACCGCGATCGGCGAGTTGGCGTCCGGGCATCCGGGTTGCGGGGCGGCGGCCTGTCTGCACTGGGGCGCGATGTGGGGCCCGGCGTCTCGCGCCGACTACGTCGACCCGCTGGGATTGCTGGCCACAACACCGATTCGGCTCAAACCGCTGAACGGATAACGCGTGCGACACTGTCACTATGTGCCGGAAGAGTGCCAGGTGATGACTGCACTGATTGAGCCGCCCGGTCGGCTGTTGACGGTCTCCGAGTACGCGAAGCTCGGGGAGGATGACCGGTCGCGCTGGGAACTGCAGGAAGGCAGCCTCGTCATGTCACCGTCGCCGTCACCCGACCACATGCTGGCTTCCGGCGCACTGCGCGACCAGCTCAAGGCCCAGCTTCCCGGCACGCTCATGGTCATTCAGGACGTTGACATCGACTTACAACTCGATCGCGGAGATCAGCCGGGCACCTCGCGCCGCCCCGATCTGGTGGTAGTCGAGCGGCCTGCCGTACAGCGGGTGCGTGCCGAAGGTGGACTGCTGCGTGCGTCAGAGGTGCTGCTGGTCGTCGAGATCCTGTCGCCCGGGTCCCGCCGCACGGACTGTGTGGTCAAGCGGGCGGAATACGCCGACGCCGGGATTCCGCATTACTGGATCGTCGACCTGGAGCCGGCCGATGGGGTGAGCCTGCGAGCCTGCGGTAAGAGCGGCGAACCCGGTGCGTCGGGTTACGTCGATGACGGCGTGGTGGTCGAGCGCTACACCACCCAAGTGCCGTGGCCGGTGACCATCAACCTCGCCGCGATCAGCAGCCTGCTGGCTTAACGCGCGGTCGCCGGCCGAGGACGTCGATCATGGCTACGACGACGACATCTGGCCGTCGCTCGGATCATGCCCGCGGGTGGGCCTGGTCGTGCACCGCCCGCAGCCGGGCGACGGTGACGTGGGTGTAGAGCTGGGTCGTGGCCAGCGTGGAGTGGCCGAGCAGCTCCTGCACGATCCGCAGATCCGCACCGCCCTCCAGCAGATGGGTGGCCGCGCTGTGCCGCAGCCCGTGCGGCCCGATGTCGGGAGCGCCGTTCACCGCGGCGACGGTCTGATGCACGACGGTGCGCGCCTGCCGAGGGTCCAGGCGGCGGCCGCGGGCGCCCAGTAACAGCGCCGGCCCGGATTCGGCGGTGGCCAGCGCGGGCCGTCCGTCGGAAAGCCAGGCCCGCAACGCGTCGGCGGCCGGCTCGCCGAACGGTGCTGTGCGCTGTTTGTCGCCTTTGCCCAGCACCCGAACCACCCGATGCGACAGCTCGATGTCGTCAACGTCGAGCCCGCACAGCTCGCTCACCCGGATTCCGGTGGCGTACAGCAACTCGACGACCAGCCGATCCCGTAAGGCCAGCGGATCACCTTGCTGGGCACCGGATTTCGCGGCCGCCATGGCATCCAGCGCCTGATCCTGGCGCAGTATCGCTGGCAGGGTCCGCCGTGCTTTCGGCGGTTGGAGCCGCTCCGCCGGATCCGACGACAGCAGGCCGCGCCGCAGCGCCCACGCGGTGAACGTTTTCACCGCTGACGTGCGGCGCGCCAGCGTGGTGCGGGCCGCACCGGCGCCGGCCTGCGCGGCCAGCCAACCTCGCAGCAGCGGCAGGCTGAGGTCGTCCAGTCCGGATCCGGGCCCGCGTTCGGCGAGAAAGGCGAACAGCGATCGCAGGTCCCCCAGGTACGCGCGGCGGGTGTGCGTGGAACGACCCCGCTGCAGGGCGAGATGGTCGTCGAATTCGTCAAGGATCGCGTCCATTCTCCTACGGTCGCAGACCCGAGCCGAGCGGCTCAGCCGACGCGCCGCAGCGCCTCCGGCGTCAGGTCGCGCAGCGTCGGATAGCCGTCGACGGCCATGATCAGGTCGGCTTCGGCCAGCAGCGACCGCAGCACGTGCACCACACCGGCGGTCCCGCCCAGCGCCAGGCCGTAGGCGTACGGCCGGCCCACACCGACCGCGGTCGCGCCCAACGCCAGGGCCTTGATGATGTCGGCGCCGCTGCGGATCCCGGAGTCAAACAGCACCGGCAGCCCGTCGGCGGCCTGCACCACATCCGGTAGGCAGTCGATGGCCGGCAGACCGCCGTTGGCTTGCCGGCCGCCGTGGGTGGAGCAGTAGATCCCGTCCACCCCACCGTCTTTGGCGCGACGGGCGTCGTCGGGGTGGCAGATGCCCTTGACGATCAGTGGCAGGCTGGTCAGCGACCGCAGCCACGGCAGGTCCTCCCAGGTCAGTGGGTTGCCGAAGGTTTGCACCCAGGCCAGCACCGCGCCTTGCGGGTTCTCTTCGGGCGGCTGAGCCAGGCCGGCCCGGAACACCGGGTCGCTGGTGTAGTTGGCCAGGCAGTGCCCGCGCAGCTGCGGGAAGTTCGACGTCGCCAGGTCACGCGGGCGCCAACCGGGCACCCAGG
>NZ_JBYCLE010000214.1:0-20242 GCF_057473765.1 Mycobacterium sp. TH-M106
GCTCCCCGTCGCCGGCGTCGGTCCACAACCGTTTCTCCCGGCGCCCGGAGTTGCAGGCGATCACCGCGTTGGCCGCCGACAGGATGTTCTGCGTGGAGCGGTAGTTCTGTTCCAGCAGCATCGTCGCCGCGTCGGGGTAGTCGTGCTCGAAGTCCTCGATGTTGCGGATGGTGGCGCCGCGAAACCCGTAGATCGACTGGTCGGCATCGCCGACCACGCACAGCTCCGCCGGCGGCACATCGTCGTCCGGTGCACCGTGCCCGGTGTGTCCGGCGAGTTCGCGGACCAGGACGTACTGGGCGTGGTTGGTGTCTTGATACTCATCGACCAGGATGTGCCGGAACCGCCGCCGGTAATGCTCGGCGATCTGCGGGAATGCCTGCAGTAACCCGACCGTCTCGCCGATCAGGTCGTCGAAGTCCAGCGCATTGGCACTGCGCAGCCGGCGCTGGTATTCGCCGTAGACCGCTGCCACCACCCGCGCCAGGTCATCGGAGTCGTCGGACAGATCAGAAACCGCCCGGGCGGGGTCGATCAGCTCGTTCTTCAGGTTGGAGATGGCACTGGCCAGCAGCCGAGGCGAGTGTCGCTTCACGTCGAGCCCCATGTCACGGCTGATCATCAACAGCAGCCGTCGGGAATCGTCGGCGTCGTAAATCGAGAAGTTGGAGTTCAGACCCGGAACCGATGCCGCTTGATTGCGCAGGATCCGCACACAGCATGAGTGGAAGGTCGACACCCACAAGGAGGGGCCAGTACGCGCTCCGACCAGCTGTACTACCCGTTCGCGCATCTCGGTGGCGGCCTTGTTGGTGAAGGTGATGGCCAGAATCTGCCCGACGCCGACGCCGCGCACTTCCAGCAGGTACGCGATGCGCCGGGTCAGCACCGCCGTCTTACCTGATCCCGCGCCGGCCACTATCAGCAGCGGAGAGCCTTGGTGCAGCACGGCCCGGCACTGCTGCGGGTTGAGGCCGTCCAGCAGCCGGTCGGCATCCGGGATTGGCGTCGTCTCGGGCAGGTGCACACTCATAGTCAGCCCCAACGTACCGCCGTCCGGCGGCAACCTTTGCGCTGGCACGATCCTTAGTGGCAGACTCAGTTCGTGCTCGACACGCAGCTTCGATTTTTCTACGGGTACCGGTCAGCGGTGCCCGTGCTCTAGCTGCATTGCTGAGCCCTGTGGTCCGCTTCGCCGATCCGGGGCTCATCTGTTGTGTGCGGCCGGATTGCGGATGAGACCAGAACCCACCAACAGCGAGAATGCGGAGTCGAACCCCATGACTGCAAAAACGACCGAAGCTCAACAACTTCCCGACATCGACGAACTGCGCCACGAGATCGACCGGCTCGACGCCGAGATCCTGGCCGCGGTCAGACGTCGCACCGAGGTGTCCCAGGAGATCGGCAAGGTCCGGATGGCCTCGGGCGGCACCAGGCTGGTACACAGCCGCGAGATGAAGGTGATCGAGCGCTACAGCGAACTCGGCCAAGACGGCAAAGATCTGGCGATGCTGCTACTGCGCCTCGGCCGTGGACGGCTGGGGCACTGAGCGCGGCAGCGTGACACAGCGGCCTCGACGCCAGCACGCGCGACCTCGACGCCAGCATGCACGAGCGTGCGTGTTCCCGGTGACGCGCTCGGCGCGGCACCCGGTGACGCGCACGCTCGCGCAGGAAGCGAGTCAGGCGAAGAGCTTGGTCAGCCGCGGCGGCAACATCCGCAGCAGCCACACCAGCGGGGTCCACGGCCAGCGCGGCACCACGGCGCGACCGGCCTCGCGTTCGATGGCCCGCACCATCGCCTCAACCCCGGTCTCGTTGTCCACCATCAGCAGGGTGGATGCCGATTTCGCAGTCATCTCCGACTCGATGTAGCCCGGCTCCAACACGGTGACCCTGATCGGCCCCCTCGCATACTCGGCGCGCAACGATTCGCCTAGCGACGACACCCCAGCTTTACTGGCCGCATAGGCGGCCTTGACGCCGGGCACCCCTTTGTTGCCCAGCACCGACGAGATCAGCACCAGGTGCCCGCCGTCGGCCTGCGTGAACATCTCGATAGCGGTCTCGATCTGCACCAGCGCCGATACCAGGTTGGTCTCGACGGTGGCCTTGTTGGCCCACAACTTCCCGGAACCCAGCCGCGCACCCTTGCCGATGCCGGCGTTGACGATGACCCGGTCGATTCCGCCGAGTGCGTCGGAGAATTCGGCGAACACCTTGGGCACCTGCTCGTGATCGTCGACGTCGAGCGCGGCGACGGCTACGGTGATATTCGGATAGCGTTGGGCCAGCTCCGCTTTGAGTTCGTCAAGCCGATCCATCCGGCGCGCGCACAGCGCCAAGTCGCGCCCCTTAGCGGCGAACGCGCGGGCCATCCCGGCGCCCAGACCGGAGCTGGCCCCGGTGATCAGAATCCGCTGCCGCACCACCTGCGCAGCATAGCTACTTGAGGAGCCGTGACATCCGCCGGTCGGCCAGCGGCCTGCCGTCGGTCTGACAGGTCGGGCAGTACTGAAACGACCTGTCGGCGAACGACACCTCGCGCACCGTGTCACCGCAGACCGGGCAGGGCAGGCCGGTGCGGGCGTGTACCCGCAGACCGGACCGTTTCTCCCCCTTGAGGGTGGCCGCCCGCTGGCCGACGGAGCGGGTCACCGCGTCGGTGAGCACCGAGGTCATGGCATCGTGCAGGGCAGCGACCTGTTCACCCGATAGCTTGGCTGCCGTGGCGAACGGCGAAATCCTAGCCGTGTGCAGGATTTCGTCGCTGTACGCGTTTCCGATGCCGGCGATCACCTTCTGGTCGGTGATAACCGTCTTGATCCGGCTGGTGTTGTCAGCCAGCAGTGCGGAAAGGTCGTCAACGGTGACGGCCAGTGCATCGGGCCCGAGGGCGGCGACGCCGGGCACCCGGTTCGGGTCGTCGACCAGCCATACCGCCAGCCGCTTCTGGGTGCCGGCCTCAGTCAGGTCGAGCCCGGGTGCTGTCCCGGGGATCCCGAGGTGTACCCGCAGCGCGATCGGCCCCTTGCCCGGCCGTAGCGGTGCGGCGGCCGGGTTGTCCGACCAACGAAGCCAGCCCGCTCGGGACAGGTGGGCGATCAAGAACAGCTTCCCGACCTCCAGTCCCACATATTTGCCCCACCGGCGGGCCGCCGTCACCGTCCGTCCATGTAATGCGGCCACCGGTGGGTCGAAGGTCTTGAGCACCGACAGCGCGGCCACATCGATGCGGCCGACGGTCAGGCCGACGGCATGACGCCGCAGATGGCCAACGAGCGCTTCGATCTCGGGTAATTCCGGCACGGGGCGTTCTCCTGAACCCGTCAGGCGCGGGTGATGCGCCGCGCTTTGGGCAGTGCCAGCGAGAGGACCCAGCTGACGATCGACAACACGATCGCGGCCCAGATCGCGTGCCACCAGAAGTTGTCGATAGCCAGTCCCCAGTGGGTGGTGTTGCGGGTGATCCACGCAGTGATCCAGAGCATTAACGCGTTGACGACGACGTGGAACAGCCCGAGCGTGAGGATGTAGAGCGGGATCGACAGGATCTGCACGATCGGCTTGATGAACGCGTTGACCAGGCCGAAGATCACCGCCACGACGAAGATGATGCCGATCCTCTGCACTGTGGTCTCACCGCCGACGAAGCTGATCCCGCCGACAATCAGGGTGACCACCCACAGTGCGAATCCGGTCAGTGCGGCGCGCAGCAGGAAAGGGCTCATGTCGTGCGATCCTGCCACGTCGCCGGGGCTGGCGTGGGCATCCGCAAGTATCCGGTACCGTGGGTATTGACATCTTCGGCTTGTTCTCCCTAACTTTTGTAAGCACACCAGCGAGGAAGGGGCTTCTGCTGATGACCACGGCGATGAGACGAAGCGAGCCGACTCGGGAAGAGTTCGCCGAGCGTCTCCTGAAGGGTTCGGTGAGGAAGTCCTACGCTCCGGTCGTCGACATCGACTGGGACGCTCCGCTGGATCCCGACAAGTTCTTCCTGCCGCCGCGGATGTGCACGCTGTACGGTACGTCGCTGTGGGAGTCGATGACCCGAGCGCAGCAGATCGGCCTGACCCGCCAAGAGCTGGTCAACGTTTTGTCGGCCGGTATCTGGTTCGAGAACATCCTCAATCAAGCGCTGCTGCGCGACATGATGCACCGCAACCCCACCGCCAAGGCCACCCACTACAAGCTGACCGAGCTCGGCGACGAAACCCGCCACATGGTGATGTTCGGCAAGGCGATCGACCGGATCGGCGGTGTGGCGGTGCGGCCCAAGTACTACCAGCGGGTGATGATCAACCTGCTGCCGAAGCTGTTTCGCGGCAGCGTGCTGTGGGGGGCTGCGCTGCTCGGCGAGGAGATCTTCGACGCGCTGCAGCGCCAGATTCTCGACGACCCCGACCTGCAACCGATCGTCGGACGGTTGATGCGGATTCACGTCACCGAAGAGGCTCGCCACATCCAGTTCGCCCGCGACGGGTTGCGCCAGGACGTGCTGGCGCTGCCATGGTATCGGCGGGTCTACCTGGCCAATCTGCAAGGCGTGGGCGGCCTGTTCTACCGGCACCTGTTTACCCTCCCGATCGTGTATCAGCGAGCCGGGCTGGACGGACGCGAGGCGCGTCGAGTCGCACGCGCCAACCCGCACTTCCACGCTTACTGCCGGTCGGCCTTCGCGCCGTTGGCCGAGTTTTTCGAAGAGGTCGGCCTGATGGGCCGGCTGGGCCGGCGGATGTGGCGGCGGGCCGGGTTCCTGTGAGTGAACACGGCGGCGGTGGCGGCGGTGACTCTACTGGCGTCGTCGACGCGATTGTGCTGGGCGACCCGAGTCGCATCCACGGACAGTTGAACAACTTCACCGTCGCTCCTACCGCAGTGAAAAAGCAGTTCGACAACGGCGCCGACGCTTGGACGGTGACCACCGCCGACGGCCAGAAGCTGACCGCGCGGGTGCTGATCAACACCACCCCCGGCAACGACGACGTCGTCGCGGCCCATGGCATCCCCAACTATTTCCGGATTCCCGGGCCGCACACTGCACGTCAGGCTCGCTATGTGGCCGGGTTGGTCGATGGGCTGCACCGCTGCCGGTCCACTCGGATCGAAGCGCGGTCACGAGTGCGGGTGCACCGGCTGCTGCCGACCCGCGGGCTGTCCCGCTTCTACCTCTCCGGAATCGTGGGCGTCGAAGAGGCGACCTATGACGGCCCCGCAGTGCTGACCCATGACGGCCGGGACTACCCGGCCCGGGTCCGGCTGACCGGACACGTCGACCCGATCGACGGCCGATACCACTGGCAGGGAACGCTGTACGCCGATCGTGTCGCTGGGGCGATCGGTTCGCGGGTGGGCATCCGGATCGGCGAGCACACCGCGGCGGCCCGGATTTCCGAGCGGACTCCGTGGGGAACGTTGGCGGTGGTCGGGGCCGCCGGATACCCGCCGTTCCCGCTGGCAGGCGCTGAAATCAGCAGACGGCCACGGGTCTGAGACCCGCGGGAAGACACCGAGGAGACACTAGGTGCGGTTCACCTACGCCGAGGCCATGACCGATCCGAGCTACTACGTCCCGCTGGCCAAGGCCGCCGAGGCGGCCGGGTATACCAGCATGACGATCCCGGACAGCATCGCCTACCCGTTCGAGTCGGATTCGAAGTATCCCTACACCCCGGATGGCAGCCGCGAGTTCCTGGACGGCAAGGCCTTCATCGAGACGTTCGTGCTGACCGCGGCGCTGGGGTCGGTGACGACGACACTGCGCTTCACGCCGTTCGTGCTCAAGCTGCCGATCCGCCCGCCGGCATTGGTGGCCAAACAGGCCGGCTCGCTGGCGGCCCTGATCGGTGACCGGCTGAGCCTGGGTGTGGGCACTAGCCCGTGGCCGGAGGACTACGAGCTGATGGGGGTGCCGTTCGCCAGACGCGGCAAGCGGATGGACGAGTGCATCGAGATCCTGCGGGGGCTGACCACCGGGGACTACTTCGAATTCCACGGCGAGTTCTACGACATCCCCAAGACCAAGATGACACCGGCGCCCAACCAGCCCATACCGATCCTGGTCGGCGGGCACGCCGAGGCCGCGCTGCGCCGTGCGGCGCGCGCAGACGGCTGGATGCACGGCGGCGGCGACGCCGCCGAACTCGACAGGCTGATCGGGCGGCTCAAGCGGTTCCGGGAGCAGGACGGCAGGACCGGCCCGTTCGAGATCCATGTGATCTCCGTCGACGGGTTCACCCTGGACGGCATCAAGCGGCTGGAGGACAAGGGCGTCACCGACGTCATCGTGGGTTTCCGCGTCCCCTACATCGTCGGCCCTGACACCGAGCCGCTGGACACCAAGATCCGCCACCTGGAGACATTCGCAGCAAAAGTCATCGCCAAAGCCTGACTGTCCGATCCGCAGCGAAAGTCACCAGCAACGAATTCGCGCCGCTACGCAATGTTGACACCACCACTCGACGGTTTACCGGTGCCGGGCTGATCGTTTGGTCAGCCACTGCGCCTGCATGGTCAGCAGCGCCATCCGCTCCACGTACGGTAGATCGGCGCCCAACTCCCGGTAACGCTGATAGACGTTGACGACGACACGTTCGGCGTCCAGCCAGTCGGAGTACTCGCCGAGGTCGATGGCGTCGGCGGCTTCGACGAAGGACAGACCCCTGCGGTAGGCGGCCTCGGCCTGCTCGGCGACGTGCACCAGGTAACCACGGACCGCGCGGATTCCATCCGGATCGGTGACAGGGCCGTGACCCGGCACCACCGTGGGGGCGTCCAGGGCAACCATGACGTCGCACGCGTGCACCCAGTTGGCGATCGGACCTGCCCAGACGATCGGAGTGCAGCCGATGAACAGCAGATCCCCGGCGAACAACACGCCCGCGTCGGGTATGTGCACGACGGTGTCGGCAGCGGTGTGGGCGGGGCCGAGGTCGAGCAGGCGCACCCGCCGGCCACCGACGTCGACGGTGAGTTCTTCCTCGAACGTCTCATCGGCGTTTCGCACAGTGATGCCGCTGAAATCGAAGTGCCCGAACCGGTCTCGCACGTAGCGGGTGGCGACCGGCCCGAGGTCGACGACCTGGGTCATCGCCAGCATCTCCGGGGCCATGCCGTTGGCGATCTCCTCGGCGGTGCCAGCGGCGGCGATGATCTGCACGGCGCCGTCCAGCAGTTGGTTGCCGTGGGTGTGGTCGCCGTTGGAGTGGGTGAGAACTGCTTTGGTGATCGGCGCATGATCGGTGACCGGTTCCATCGCGGTCAGCATTTCTCGGGTCAGCGCCAGATCGAACAGCGTATCCACCAGCAGTGCGGCGCCGTCGCCGGCAATCAGCCCGGCGTTGCTCCAGCCGTACCCGCCGTCGGGCAGCATCCAGGCCCACACCCGGTCCCCAACCGGATGCAGCCCGCGGGTGTAGGGAAACCGAGTCGGCGCGCGGTTGACCCGCGCGGGACTCCGTTCGGCATCGGGGCGACGCCGAACGGCCAGCGGCAGCGGCGGATCGCTAGCACGGATCGTCTGACGAATCTCGCCGAGTCCCTGCACCTGCAACGTCACCACGTCGCCGTCGTGAAGCCAACCCGGGAAAGATTGCGGCGCAGCCGGGTTGAGGTGTTCGACCAGCGTGCACGAGGGCACGGTGCCGGAGCCGAACACGTCACCTGGCGCCAGCCGCACCCCGCGTGAGGCGTAGCTGATCACCTCACCGAAGCTCCAGTCCATGCTCCCAGTCGATCCGGAGCCGACGATCATGTCGTTGACCAGTGCGGTCGCCTGCAGATTCAGCTTGCCGTCCCGCCGGTAGGCTTCCAGCTCATCCGGGGTAACCAGGTACGGCCCGAGGGTGACCCCGCTGTCTTTGCCCTTGGCCTGCCCGATCGCCAACTGCCCCTCCAGCTGCTGCAGATCACGCGCGGACCAGTCATTGAAGATGGTGTAGCCGATGATGGCCCGCTCGGCTTGCGCTACGGACAGGTTTTCACCCCCGGCGCCGATCACCGCGCCGACCTCCAACTCAAAATCCTGCCAAGCACTTCCAGGCGCCATCGGGACGTCCTGGTACGGACCGAGAACCGTCGCCGGACACGCGAAGTAGAACGCGGGTATCCGATACCAGGTGTCGCCGAGCACCGTGGTACGCCCGACCGCCGCCCGGCAATTGCGCATGTGGTCCAGAAAGCACAGGCAGTCGCGAATCGACGGCGGGCGCGGGATCGGGGCCATCAGCGTGACCTCGTCGAGGCGCAGCACCGACGACGGGGACCGCAATGCGTACTCACCGGCCTCACGTAATCCATCGGCGCCGCCATGGATCTGATCCACCAGTGTGGTTCCCGGCGGCAGGGCGTGGATCACATCACCGGACAGCACCCCAGTGCGCTCGCCGTCGTCGCTGCGGTAGGTCACCCATCGCATGCCGACTCACTCCTCACGTTGAACTGGCGGAGATGCAGTATTCGAAGTGTGCGGTATTCCCCTCCATGAGCGACAGGAGACCCGTTATTTCTTGGCTTGCATCATCATTTCCAGCATGTGGTTGCGTCGTTCGTTGGTGAGATAGGCGGCGGCGGAGAACCATCCACCGTCAACGACGATGTCGGTGCCGGTGATGTAGGAGGATTCGTCACTGGCCAGGAAGAGGGCGGTGTTGGCGATCTCTTCTGGTTCGCCCATGCGGCGCAGCAGTATCGTTTCGTTCATTTGCTGGTCGATCACGGACTTCATCGCCTCATTGGACTGCATCGGTGCTGTCATTTTGGTCTTGATGAATCCGGGCTGGATGACGTTGCAGCGGATGCCCCAGTCGGCGTAGATGTACGCCGCTGAGCGCGATAAGCCTTCCAGCGCCCACTTCGACGAGGAGTAGGCGGTCGAGAAGGTTCCCGAGAGTCCGCCTACGGAACCGATATTGACGATGGAGCCGCCACCGGAGTCGCGGATCAGCGGGGCGCAGGTCTTCATGCCGACCATCGTCGCGGTGACATTGATTTCGAAGACTTTGTTCCAGGCGTCGAGGTCGACGTCGGGAAGCATGACGAGGTCGTTGCTGCCGACGACGTTCATCAGGATGTGCAGGCCACCGAACTGGTCGGTGGCCTGCTGGACTGCAGCTTCCCAATGCTCGTGCTCGGTGATGTCCAGGGAAACGAACGCTGCCTTCCCGCCGGCGTCGGTGATCTCCTGAACGATCGGGTCGGCCAGTTCCTGGTGGCGCGCAGCCACCAGGACGGCTGCGCCTTCTTTGGCGAACAGCCGCGCCGACGCGCCGCCCATTCCTCCGGTTGCGCCGGTGACCAGTGCGACCTTGCCTTCCAGCCTCATGTCGATCCTTTCGGTTTGTTGGTGACTGCGATGTCCGCGATTTGCGGAATCATCGGTTATGAGCCCGGCTCGCCTGTGCACGTGATGGTTCGCGGGGGCCGTTTTCGGCCGGCCAGCCACGGCAGCAGCAACAGCAGTACCGGGTCGACGGATTGGATGACGATCGCGGCCGGCAGCGAGATGGTGCCGTGCGACAGTCCGAGCAGAAGCGCCAGCAGAATCGCCTGGGCCAAAACCGAGGCGATGAGGACGGCGGCCAGGACCGGGTAGGACAGCAGCTTGTTGTTCCCGAAGCATGTCATGAAGACCCACACCGATAGCGGGATGAAAATGACTGCGGCGGTGAGGGTTCCTGGCGAGTAGCCCATCGGTGTGAACAATCCGCCGAGGTGGCTGAGCGCGTTGGTGAACAGCAGCCCGACTCCGGTGAGTCCGACCGCCGGGTTGCGGCGACACCACAGCGCGGCGATCGGCAATGTGATCCAGATGAAGGGGATGTTGACGGCGACGAAGAACGACGGAGCGAGGGGGCACGAATCGATGGAGTCGAAGCCGTACTGCTGGCAGGCGGTCACAGGAAAGTGGAAGGTGCGGCCTTTGGCATCGATGCCGTATTCCTCGAAGTTGTGCAGCAGGTAGGCCACCACCATGAGCCAGGCCAGCCACCCGGGGTCTCGCCACCGCGACAAGGGTTGTTGGCTGCGAAAAACGTTGGTGAAGAACAGCAATAGCAGTAGAGCGATCGCGGCACCCAGCCCCACCGAACTCCAGTAGCGTTCAAACCACGCCCACATCCAGCATCATGCCCTCGGCCCGTGCCCTGGTGATGCTGCGTGGTGGTCGACACCGCTGCGTGGCGGCCGGGTAGCCCACCAGGTCAGTCCGGCCACCACCATCTGCGCGGGGATCCGGGCGACGACCAGTTTCGGGTCGACTCCGAGCTCACGCATCCGGTCGGGGTCTCGGGTTTGGGCGACCGCCGCGGGCAGGGTCGGCACCAGCATCGCCAGGTTCGCCCATCGGGCCAGGACACGCAGCCGCGGAATGAACATGCTGATCCCGCCGATGAACTGAATCACGGCCGTGACCGCGCTGATCGGCTTGCGCCATTGCGCCAAGGAATCCGGGACGAGTTGTTCGAAGAATTCGTTCTTGACCACGTGGGCAATGCCGGCGCCGGTGAAGGCGGTTCCGAGCAGGATGCGGATGGTGCGGGTGGATTCCGGTGAGGTCATTAGGATCTCTTTCTACTGTTGGTGTTTTCGGGTAGTGGTTGTGTCATCACGGCCCGTAGAAACGTGTCGGCCATGATGTCGCACACGGTGTCGGTGTCGGGCTGCGCGAAGCCGGGTGCTGTCGAGACCACGGGCCGCACCAGCATGTGAATCGCGATCGGCGCCACGAGCTGCTGGATCAACAGCGGCAGCGGGAGATCCCGGATGCGGCCCGCCTGGATGTGGCCGGTGAGCCAGGCGCCGAGGCTGGCGAGCAGTCGTGGCGCGTTGTGGTGCAATAGATTTTGGAACGTGGATCCGTCCGGGCGGGTGAGCACTTCGGCGAGCAGCGCAGGGGCGACGCGTGGTTCGCGCGTCAGGGCCTCGGCGATCAGCCCATAGAGCCCGCGCACCGCCGTAGGTAGATCATCGGGCGGGGCCGCCAGGAAGTCCTCGATGCCCAGCAGGGGGCTGTGGCGCTCAAAGACCGCCCGCAGCAATTCGTCGCGCCCACCGAAAGCCGCGTACAGGCTGTGCACGGAGCACTCCGCGCGGGCTGCGATGGCTTTCAGGGTGGCGGCGGCCAGGCCTGAGGTGCTGATCAGGGCGGCGGCTGCGTCCAGGGCGCGTAGCCGGACCGGCACTTGCCCGCCCGGATCAACACCGGCGGAGCGCACCGCGTCGTCGAGGGCGGCCCGCGAACCTCCCAGGCGCCGAATCAGCGTGCTGCGAGATACACCGGCTTCCCGGGCGATCGCGATCACGGGAACGTCCGCAACATCTTTACCCAGCGCGCGGGCCGCGCGCAACGCTGCTTGCACCAGGTCATCGCCCACGTTGATGGGCATGCGATCAGCTGCTGCGGTGGCACTTTCAGGAGACATCAGTGACCGCCGTCCGCCGCGTAGTCCCGCTGCCGGGTCATCCGCTTTCCCTTCGCGAAGCTGTATGACATTGTGTTAAATGTACCCCGTAAGCGAGTATCAAACAAGGAGGGCGGGCCCGTGGGAAACTTCGCAGCACGATCACACCGCATGACGACGAAGCAGCCAGAAGTGTGGAGAAAAGCGGTGATCGCCGTGCTGGGCGCGCCCATCCTGCTGGCCATCCTTGTCGTCGCCTTTGCACTGCCGGCGGCGCGCTCAGCACCGCATGACGTGCCGATCGGCGTCGTCGGGGCGCTCGCCCAACCGCTGGAGGACAAGATGTCCGCAGCCGGGTTCACGGTGCACGATTTCGCGACACCTGAAGATGCCCGCACGGCGATCCTGCACCGCGAGGTCTACGGTGCGCTGATCCTGAACTCCCCGACCGAGGTCGACGTGCTGGTTGCGACCGCCGCAAGCCCCGCGGTGACCAGCCTCGTCCAGGCAGTCGGTCAACAACTCGCCCAAGCGGCTGGCCGCACCGTCGTCGTCGACGACCTACGTGGCTTCCCTTCCGAGGATCCACGGGGCACAGGCCTGGCGGCCGGAGCGTTTCCGCTCGCTGTCGGCGGGTTGATGGGCGGAGTCATCGTCATGCTGCTGGTGCCCAGCATCTGGGGACGACTCATCGCCGCGGCCTCATTCTCCGTGATGGGCGGACTGGCCGTAGTCGCCACTCTGCAGTTCGTCATCGGCACATTTGACGGCAATTTCTGGATGACCAGCCTTGCGGGGATGCTCGGCATCGCGGCAACATGTTTCACGGTCCTCGGCCTTGGTCAACTGCTCGGCAATCCCGGGATCGGCCTGGCGGCGCTCCTGTTCGTTCTGGTCGGCAATCCACTCTCCGGGCTCGCGACCGGCCCCGAGATGCTGCCCGCACCGTGGGGCGCGATTGGCCAGTTCCTGCCACCGGGAGCTACCGGCACACTCATGCGCAACGTCGCCTTCTTCGACGGCCACGGCGCCGCAACACCCGCCGTTATTCTCACGTGCTACCTGGTCGTCGGCGTCATCATGTACGGCATTGCGGTATTACGTACCACGAATCAGAAGTCACCTACCGATACTCGCGGGCAGAGAGAAGCCACGAATGCATGAGCAACGGACCCGCGATTCGCGATCTACTCTGCGCCACAACCGGATTGGTTCGCGGCCCGTGCTTCTAGATAGTGACTCCAGTCTCGTTGAGCGATGCGGCACCAGCGAGCTGCGGTGTTGATGTGAAGGCCGAGTAATTTCGCCAGAACGGGCGCCGGTAGGTCCTGTGCCAGGTTGAGAAGAGCGCCATTGCGATTGATCCTTGCGTGTATACCGGCCGCGTTGAGTCGGGCGGTCAGCGAGCCCGCGGAGATGTGCGTCCCAATGCGGTGAGCGCTCGGAAAGAGGTAGTGCGGTGTACCTGGACGAAAAGCATATCGCTGCGCCTTCGTTGCGATTTGGTCAATGAGAACCGCCAGAGTCGGTGGTATCAGGACCGGATGCTGTTGAAGCGTCACAAAAACCTTGCCATTCACGTGCGAAAGATGATCAACCCTCAGCTTGCACACGGTCGTGACTGTGGCGCCATACAGCAGAACCAACAGGCCCGCGACTCGCACATCTAATGGCAACGAGCAAGATTGGCTGAGCAGTGCTCGCATACTGTCGGCGTGACTCTCCGGCTCGGGAAAGTGTGTTGGCGTGGCGCTCGGCCGTTGGTGCACGTGCAGTGACTCGGTGATTCGCCGGCTGTTCAGCCATGCAATAAAGCAAGCAATCGCCGACGCTCGCCGTACATTGTCGTCGAGCCAGATCTCGAGGAGGGGCTGTGTGAGTTGCTGCAGTGGCACCTGTTGCGAGTCAAGCCATTGCAGAAAAACGATCGCCTCGCCGATCTTCGATCGATCACGTTCTGCACTGTTCATGTTGTACGTACGACGGACCGCACGCCGGCGGGCCTCTCGCAGCACGCTCCACTGGGCGTACGGGCCAATCACTTTCGCCTGGTGTGCCGGCAGACTCTTCAGTAAAGAGTCGAGCCATGGCTCAATCCGTTCGAGTGGTTCGACCCGCTTGGGCAGCACCTCCGCGTACACCATCAAGTGGCGCAGGTGATGTAGCGAGTTCGACGGCGGGAGCTGGTCGAGGTCTGCATGAGTCGGCGCCCGGCCAAGAGAGCCCACGTGGCGAAGCATCTCTGCGGTACCCGGTCGCGACATCCACCTGATCGACGACCGGGCGCGCTTCTCTACGGAGATTGTTTCGACCAACGGAGCCAGGTCATCAATCAGCCCGCTCGATCCCGAAAGCAGTTCGCGTGCAAGTCTCCGCGCGGAGCACTCGACGCACGTCCCTCCGTAGTACTGCAGTCCCGCCCGCCCGCAATCTGTGCAAACGTAGTCCACGCTCACCCCAGCACAGGGCCCGCAGATTCGGATACCCGCTGATGTTTGACCGATCAGCACCTTATCGACCCCGCACCGAGCGCAGGGGGCTGGATTGGCCATGACTCGTAGGTGACAACGCCGGCACACTGGCCCCACGGGCCATATCGCTTTCGCGGGGCGCAGCTGAGCGCAGTGCCAGCACGGGTGTGTGGGCTCTATGCGGCAGCGACGACAACGGTCCTCCGCGTCTCCACGGCCTCTAATCACGATGATTGATTCGACTCCGCAGATGCCGCATGGCCTCTTCGGATGCAGGTGTCGTTGATAGCAACGCTGACAGAGGTATTCGCCGCCGCGCTTGCCGACTTTCGCCTGAGCCAGCTGCCCGCACCCGCTGCAGATTCGTTCGGGCCGAGGATTGCAGGCCCAGCAAAGCGGGCGGCCCTGAGCATCGCGGGTGCTCGGTGGCCGGTGTTTGCCGCACCCAGCGCAGTCCTCTTCCTTCTCCTTGTTGTAGCAGCGGCGGCAGATACTGCCCTCCGCACGTTTGGCAGCGGGAAAGCCCGGTAGACCGCAGCACGCACACACGGTCAAACGTTCTCGTGTCAAACACCATTCGCAGCAACGCCCTTCGTGGGCAAGTCGAGGAAGCTCGAGCCCGGACTCACCACACCTGGCACATTTCGGCCGTACAACCTGGTAGCCAGCGGCGTGCATACGTGCAGCGAGCCGGACCAGGACTCGCGGACAGTGTGTATCCGGGGCCTTGAAGGCGTCCGGACGTGCCTTGAGGTGCTCGTCGAGTACTCGGGCACCCTGCGGACTCCATGCGCTGGCACCCTTCAACAGCTCGGCAAGGTCATCATCGGTCGCGGCACCAATGTGTCGGCGAAGGTGATCGAACAGACGCGCTCTGACGTCTACCATCGTGTCCGGGTACTTCCGGCGCACTCGCGGTCGAGCCGCAGTCACAGCGACTCCGGTCGCCGAATGTTCGTGCGCCTCACCGTAGGTTTGGCCGACTTCTCTCCGGCAGCCTTGCGCTCCTGCCGATTCACGACGGTAGGTTCTATCAGGTCATTCGGTGTGCAGTCGAGGATGTCACACAGCGCCACCAGCACATCCATACTCATTCGCTGTGGCGCTTGAGTTGTCAAGCGGTACACCTGCTCTCGCGAGAGAACGACGCCGCGTTCGGCCAACAGCGGGACCAGATCCGAGGTATGGAACATATTGTGCTCTGCCATCTTTTGACGCAGGTGCCACTCGTAGCCCATTTTCTTGTTCATTGTCCGCTCCAATCCTGGCCCAAGCGTTTACTCATCGACCGCATGAGCAGCTGATTCCGGTAGTCGTTCGACACGCCGGTGTAGATAGCGGTCGTCGAGGCGTGACTATGGCCGACCTGCTCTTGGACAAAGCGGTCCGGATAATCGAACTCGATGAGGTGGGTGACGTAGGAGTGACGCAAGCAGTGAAGGTCCAGCGCGGGGTCAAGGCCGGCGTGGTCCCGTGCGGTGACAAAGGCTTCGTTTACTGCTCTGGGCGACAAACGGCTCACCCGCTCGGTAACCCACAGTGCGGGGAACGTCTTCGGCACCAGAGTTGGGCGGACTTCACTCAAGTAGTGATCCAGAGCCTCTACCACCCAATCCATTTCAGGTACCGTGAGAACACTTCGCCGCTTCGGCGGACTGCCTTTCGTCGCCTTGCCCCATCGAACCGAGACCAGTCCGAAGCGGCCATAGTCAGGGGCTTTCGCATTGCTGCGAAGATCTACGAGATCGATTCCAGATACCTCACTGCGGCGAAGCCCGTACGCGTAACAGAATTTGAGCATTGCAGAGTCACGAAGCGCCGCAGTCGCACCTTTACGGCCGCGCGCGCGTTTCGTGTCGACGCGCGCATCGGCTGCATCGAACAGTGCTTGCACCTCGTCGTAGGTCAGAGGACGCCGCCGTGGATCGCCCTCGTACTCAAGAAGGTGGTGCGCCGTGTTGTGTTCATGGAAAACAACTTCGGGTCGCTGCCCGAAGCGCTCCGCGCAGACGTCGGACCATCCATAACGGCGGTCAACAAGGTACTGACAGAACAGTCGTACCTCGGTGGCGTAGTTGCGCGCTGTCGAGATGCTGATCCGTTCGGGCCCGGACCGCATATCGCTGATCCAGGCCTCAGCTTCTGCGGCGGTCCATTGCCAAGGATAGAGGCCGGTGAACAGCGCGAACCTCTTCACCAGCCGGATGCGCGGGGCGATGGTGCCCTTCTCGCTGAAGAACCGGCTGCGCTGCTGACGAGACCACCCCTCGAGCATCGCTCGAAACACCGTTGCCTGCCCGTCAAGAGGCAGGACATTGGCGGCCAACACCAGCCGAGCGGAACCGGGGACATCGCTTGTCACCACACTGTTGTATCAGATGCATCATTGATGCGTTGGATATTGCAGCGCCGGCCTGAACTGCGGGTACGACACTTCCACTGCTAACCTCCGAGGTCGCCGACCTGTGTCAAGACCGTCCTCGATCAGTTACGCTATGTTGCATCTACTGCAATAATTCCCATTTTACTTCCGCCGGTGTCTTGTCCAGCCGCAGACCACGCCAACTGGGGTGGCGCAACCGGCCATCCTCGGTGCGCTCGCTGTAGCGAACCTCCCCGACCAGTGACGGCCTGACGAATGTCACACCCCGGGCGTCCTGACCGGAAAGCTGTGCGCTGAACGGCGACTCGTCGGTGCACAACGGTGCCAGCGTCTTTTTCAGCCGGGCGAGCTCGCGTTCGGTGAAGCCACTGCCCACCCGGCCCGCGAACTGCAGCTCGCTGCCATCCGGGATACCCATCAACAGCGACCCGATGCCGCCGCTGCGCCTCCCTTGGCCGCGCCGCCAACCGCCGATCACCACTTCCTGGGTTTTCCAGTGCTTGTGTTTGACCCAGGATCCCGATCGCCGTCCCGGCTGATAGGTGGAGGTCCACTTCTTGGCGACCACACCCTCCCAGCCGTGCTCGCGGGAGTGTGCCAGCGCCTGGGCTCCGTTGCCCGGCAACAGATCCGGAACGACGAGATTGGTACCGGCGGCCAGCGTCTCCAGCAGCCGGCGGCGATCACGGTAGCTGGCCCGCAGCAGCGAACGGCCGTCGAGGTAGAGCAGGTCGAATGCCCAGAACTCGACGCGGTTGGAGTGGTCCCTGGTCTGAATCTCGGTGAATGTGGGTACGCCGGACTGGTCGAGGGCGACCAGCTCACCGTCCAGCACGACATGGTGATCAGCCAGGTCGGCCGCCACCGTCCGCAACTGCGGGTACTCGTCGGTGACGTTGCGGCCGCTGCGCGACCGCAAACGCACCGCTCCATCGTTGGCGTCGACGAGCAGCCGGTAGCCATCCCATTTGCCCTCGAAAGCCCACGATGCCGGCTTCAGCTTGGCGACCGACCCGGGGGTGGCCAGCATCGGGGACAGCTCTTCGAACGTGAACACCCGCTGGTCTTTCATGCGGTGCACCAGCCACTGGTCGCCGTTGGTCTGGATCAGCGCGTAACGTCCGGAGATCCGTTTACCGTGCAGTGTGACGATGACCTCCCCGTTTTCAGCGGAGTCACGGAATTTCTCGGTGTCATAGGTGCCGGCATCCCAGATGGTCACCGTGCCAGCGCCATACTGCCCCTTCGGGATGGTGCCCTCGAAGCTGCCGTACTCCAGCGGATGGTCCTCGGTGCGGATCGCAAGATGGTTGACCGACGGCGTGTCGGGCAGATTCTTCGGCACCGCCCAGGACACCAGCACACCGTCGCGCTCCAACCGGAAGTCGTAGTGCAGGCGGCGGGCGCGGTGCTCCTGGATCACGAAGGTCTGGCCGGTCGCTCCCGCCGTTCTGGAGCCGACTGTCTGTTGTGCTCCTGGCATCGGTTCCGACGTCTTCGCTGCGTCGCGCATGCTGCCGTAAGTGGCCAGCCGATCCTGCCACGCAACCGGAGGGTCGAGCGGTGCCAGCAGGTCGCCGTCGCGGGCGACACGGGACAGCACCTCGTCGTATCGCAGGTGTTGCAGTTTCGGATCGTCGAGCTCCTCCCAGCTGCGTGGGGCAGCGACCGTGGGATGTTCGCGGCCGCGCAGCGAGTACGGCGCGACGGTCGTCTTCGACGCATTGTTCTGGCTCCAGTCCACAAAGACCTTGCCCGTTCGCAGGCTCCTCGTCATGGTCGCCGTCACCAATTTGGGCATCGACTGTTCCAGTTGTTGCGCAACACGTTTGGCCAGCAGCACCGCGCCGCGGCTGCGCACCGGTGTGTCCAGTGCCGTGTACAGGTGCAGCCCCTTGCTGCCGCTGGTCAGCGGGAGCGTCGTCAACCCGATATCGGCCATCAGGTCCCGGACAGCACACGCCACTTCCGCGAGCTGGGGCATCGTCACACCTTCGCCGGGATCGAGGTCAAACACCAAACGCGTGGCCGGGCCAGGCGATAATACTTCACCATCGGGTGTCCGCTCGGTGACGAACCGCCACTGCGGCACGTGCACCTCAAGCGCCGCCTGCTGGGCTATCCACGCCAGTGCACTGACGCTGTCAATGATCGGGTAGGTCGTGGCGCGGGAACGATGTTGCACGCTGGCGCGGGTCAGCCAGGCCGGTGCCGACGATGCGAGTTGCCGTTCGAAGAACGACTCCTGGTCGACGCCGTTGGGCCAACGCTTGCGGGTGGCTGGGCGCCCGGCGATATGCGGAACCATCACCTCGGCGATGCGGGTGTAATAGTCGAAGACGTCGGCCTTGGTGGTTCCCGTCGCCGGGTAGAGCACCTTGTCGGCGTTGGTCAGCGTGACGAGGGGCTCGAGGTGATGAGAACCCATGTTGCAAAGGTAGCGTCAAAAGATCGAATGTGAGCACGGTGAAGCCGTGCCCGGTATCGACCTGACGGACTACACTGCCTTCGGGCCTGGCAGACGTCCGATCCGATGGCCTGCGAGAAAATACCCATGCACGTTGGTTTGCTGTCCTCGTGCTCGCGCGGCATCCACGAACTCGCCGCGTGGGCGGGACGCATCGGTACCGCAGCGACCGACACCAATGAAACGGCTCTGCAGAAGCGTCTCGTCGTCGTGCTCTGCGCGGGAACCCTACCGCTAACCGCGCTGTGGAGCGGGATCTACCTTCTGGTGCACGTGCCGCTTGCCGCGGCGGTACCGGCGTTCTATACCGTGTTTACGCCGGTGAACACCGCCGTGTTCGCCTGGACCCGCAATCTCGCGTTCTATCGCTCCACCCAACTGGCTTTGATCCTGATCCTGCCATGGCTATTGACGATCTCGCTGGGCGGCTTCCGGCAGTCCAGCCTCGCCATCATCTGGGCCGCCCTCTGTCCGCTGGCATCACTTCTGCTCGAAGAGCGCAAGCGGACAGTGGCGTGGATCGTGGGCTTCCTCGCCCTGCTCGTCGTCACCGCGCTGCTGGAGCCTCATCTGGTACCTACGCAGGTGCCCGACGCCTTCGTCACCTGGTTTTTCGCGCTCAACGTCGGGACGGTGATTGCGATCACCTTCTGGCTACTGCACTATTTCGTCGGGCGGCGCAACTACTTCCAGGAACGTTCTGAGATGCTGCTGCTCAACATCTTGCCGAAGGAAATCTCCGAGGCATTGAAGACGGAACCGCGTGCAATCGCTGCCCACTATGACGGCGCCAGCATCCTGTTCGCCGACATCGTCGAGTTCACCCCGATGGCCGCCACCATGACGCCGCTCAGGCTGGTCGATCTCCTCAACGACGTGTTCCAACGTTTTGACGCGCTCGTCGAGAAGTACGGCTTGGAGAAGATCAAGACGATCGGGGACTGCTACATGGTCGCCTCCGGTGTGCCGCGTTCGCGCAGAGACCACGCCCGCGCCTTGGTCAACTTTGCACTTGACATGCAGGACGAGATCAGCCGACGGACGTTCGGTGAGCGCAGGCTGGCCTTTCGTATCGGCATCAACTCCGGCCCGGTGGTCGCGGGCGTCATCGGTCGCAAGAAGTTCAGCTACGACTTGTGGGGCGAGACGGTCAACATGGCGAGCCGCATGGAGTCGCACGGCCACAGCGGCGTAATCCAAATCACGCGCAACACCTTCGACCTCATCAGCGGTGAATTCGATTGTGAACCAAAGGGAACCATCGAGGTCAAGGGAGTAGGTTTGGTCGAAACGTGGTGGGTGACCGGAAGGAAGCCGGCTTGCGGAACCCTAGAACCCGCACCGCTCTGAATGTGTGGGCATACTGGCGTTATGCGTTCCATCTGGAAGGGCTCGATAGCCTTCGGGCTGGTCAACGTCCCGGTCAAGGTCTACCGGGCCACCGAGGATCACGACATCACGTTCCGCCAGGTGCACGCCAAGGACAACGGGCGAATCCGGTACAAGCGGGTGTGCG
>NZ_JBYCLE010000215.1:0-3339 GCF_057473765.1 Mycobacterium sp. TH-M106
CCATCTGCTCGATCAGGTAATGGTCCTGAAGCAGGATCGGACCGTCGGGTCCCACGGTCAGCGAATCGGTGTCGCTGGGCGCAGGGGCACCGGCATCCGTGGTGGTGTAGCTTTCGGCCATCGGCCTACCTCCTGGCTGTGTTCAGGGCGAGCCCGCACCCTCCTCTGTACTCCATTGCCGGAAGGTCCGTTGACCAAACCGGGCAGATCAGCACCGACTGACGCTGCTGGGCCTTTGCCGATGAGATCGCTGCCGCTGGTGGCGCGGCGACATCACGCCTGTTGAAGAATGAATTGTCCGAGATTCCGCGTCTTGCCACACTGCGCTCGAGTCGGCTGCTGCGACAGCCACAAGGGGGCGGATATGGCGGATCTGGCGCAATGACCTTGTCGCTGCCGGACCTCGACCGCTGGGATCCTGACGCGATCAGCACGGTCTTCCAGGCAACGATCACCCGCGGACACCGCACCCGCATCGCATCGGCTGCCATCGGGGAGACCATGGTGTTCCTGGATTGGGACGGTGACACCGCGGCGGCGGCCAGGGCCGCCGCTCGTCGTGCGATGCTCGATCTCGATGCTCACGCCGATGCCTGCGAGGCGGTGGGGCGCGCCGCGGAAAAGGCGGCCGCGGAGGTCGCCGCGATCAAATTGCGGTTGCGTCGGATCCGCCAGACGGCCCGCGATTACCACCTGCACATCGACGGGGAGAGCGCGATGGTGAGTCTGCCGACGAATATGCTGTCATTTTCGCCGGTGCGCCAGTGCAGCATCATGGATGCGCAGATGCAGGTTTCGCTGGCGATTCGGCAACTGCTGCAAGACGCGGAGAGGGCCGACGAAGACCTCGCAGCGGCCATCCGCGGTGCCGACGGCGACGTGTCACCGAGCAAGATCCGCGCCGAGATCAGCGCCGGACCGTTCCCGACGCCCGTTCCGCCACCGCCCGACGCCACCCCCGATAAGGTCGGCACCTGGTGGGACTCCCTCAACCCGTCAGAGCAGAGCGAAGTCAAACGGCGGTTCGGCGATTCGATCCGCAACCGCGACGGCATCCCCGCCGACATCCGCAGTGAACTCAACCTGGCCGCGCTCCCCGGCGAGATCGCCCGGCTGGAAAACGGCTGGCTCGACCGCAACGGATGGCACACCGAGCCGGGCAAGATCGCCGACCTGACTGCGCTGCGGAATACTCTGGCAGGCGAGCGCGACAGCGAGGTGAAATTGCTCCTGCTCGATACCACCAGTCACCCGAGCAAGGTGCTGACCGCCGTGGCGATCGGTGATGTCGACAACGCCGAGCGCGTCGGAGTCACCGTGGGAGGCCTCAACACCCGGGTGAGCTCCAGCGTCGAGAAAATGGTTCGCGAAGCCCGAAGTCAGCGCGACAACGCGAGCTGGCTGCGTGATGATGCGGGTCGGCCCAGCGCTGATGCGATCGCGTCAGTGGCTTATCTGGGCTATGACGCACCGGACAATGTGTACGAGGTGATCCACGATGATCTCGCGCACGCCGGCGCCGAACGACTGAATCACTTCTACAAGGGGTTGGCGGCATCCACAAACGTTGCAGATCAGCATATTACGGCATTCGGGCACTCCTACGGTTCGCTCACCACCAGCCTGGCGCTGCAACTGGGTGCGCCGGTCGATGATGTCGTCCTGTACGGCTCACCGGGAGCTGAGATCACCGACGCGGCACAACTGGGCGTCGAGCCCGGACACGCCTACTACATGATCGGCGTCCACGACCGGGTCGCCGGCACCATCCCCATCGCACACAATTTCGGTCCCGGTCTTTTCGACGTACCCGGCATGATCGAGCTTTCCACCGACAGCGGGGTCGCTCCGGACGGTAAACTCCACGAAAAGGCGCATGGCCACTCCGAGTATCCTCAGATGGGCAGCAACGACGAGTTACGCATGAGTGGCTACAACATGGCGGTGGTGCTGGCCGGGCTGCCCGACAAAGTCGTCAGGCCGTATGCGCTGGCCCCCGGACCGATTTCCGGTCCACCTGAACTATCTCCGCCCTTTTGGAGATACCCGGCATGAGACCGACACTGCGGACCCTAGGGATCTCGTTTGCGCTGCTGGTGCTCAGCGGATGCATCAAACCGACCACGTTCAACCCGTACGCCAACCCGGGACGCCATGAACTGGACCGGCTGCAAAAGATCGTCAACCAGCGTCCCGATCTGGAACCCGTCCAGCACCAGCTGGCCGAGCTTGACAGGGCGATCCGGGCCGCAATCGCGAAATACTCGCCGCGGACCCAGTTCTCAACGCTGCACGCGGAGAGCCCATCCAAGGGCTGCGGCGAACCGTTCGACCGCACCATCGGGGCACAGGAAAAAAGCGCGATGTTCTCCGGCAGGCCTGCACCCACGGCCGAGCAGTGGCTGCAGATCACCACCGAACTGGAGCCGGCGTTCTCCGCGGCCGGATTTCACCAAAAGGACCTGTTACCCGGTCAGCCACCACGACCACTCGGCTCACCGAACGACTCGCAAATCCGCGACGACGGTGCGGTGATCAATTTGGTCAACCTCGGTGTCGGCCGGCCGTTGGACTACTCCTACAACACGGGATGTCACCTGCCGGCCGATTGGCGCACCGCCCCACCACCGCGAAAGCTGCGCCCTGCCGGTGACCCTGATGTCCGCTACCCGTACCTGTACGGCTCACCCGGGGGCCGCACCCGCGACGTGCCTTGACGACGAGGGCGCGCCTCCCGGCGTCTACCGGCCTCTCCCGGCGCCTACCGGCCTCTACCGGCGCCTACCGGCGCCGAGATCGCAGGTAATCGCCGACCACGGCCGCGCCCAGCCCGTCGACGTCGGGCACCACCACCCGACCCTTCACTCGGCGCGCCACCTGGTCGATGAACCGGGCCAGCCCGGGATCGCTACCCAACCGGAAGATCGTCACCTGCGCACCGATGCGGGCGACGTCGTCGAAGCCCTTGACCGTATAGGCGATAGTCCGTGGATGGGGCGGATAGTCAAAAAACACCGTCGATCCATCTCCGTCGATGTCTTCCAGGTGCGCCGTCGGCTCACCGTCGGTGACGACCAGCACCACCGGTTGGGCGTTGGGATGGCGGCGCAGATGCCGACCGGCGAGCGCCAGCGCGTGGTGCAGGTTGGTCCCCTGCTCGTAAACGCCCTCTAAGCCCATCAGCTCAGCAGGTGTTACGGTGCGCGCATAGCGACCGAATGCGATGACCTGCAATGCGTCTGAACGAAACCGGGTGCTAACCAAGTGGTTCAACGCCAGTGCCGTCCGCTTCATCGGCAGCCAACGATTCTCCATCACCATGGAGAACGACGTGTCCAC
>NZ_JBYCLE010000216.1:0-3484 GCF_057473765.1 Mycobacterium sp. TH-M106
CCGATGACGCTCAGGATGAGAAACGCGTGGTTGACGCTGGCATAGAACGGCACCCCGCAGACCAGCATGCCCAGACCGGCCGCGAACATCGCGGCGCCCTGCAGCCGCCGCCGGGTGGTGGGCGTGCGCAGCCCACCGCCGCGAACGCTGGACGCGAACTTCGGATCCTCGGCGTAGAGCGCGCTCTCGATCTGGTCGAGCATGCGTTGCTCATGATCGGAGAGTGGCATTCGTCCCTCCTTGCCGACGGCCGGTCGCACATCGATGCCCGATTGTTATGGGCAACTGACTTCGATGATACGAGGTCGACGGGTGCTGTACCAACGGTTCGCCAGCCGATTGTAGCCTCGACCACCGCAGGTTACCTGGTCGCCACGGTGATCACCGGCCACCCGCGACAGCTGCGGCCGATAATGGCAGGTGCAGCGTCACACCAGTATCAGGAGGGCACCGCACGGTGGTGACATTCCTCATCGATCTGCCGCGGCAGGAGATGGCTCGCCGCCTCGATGAAGCGCTGGGGGTGTACGTCGACGCGATGAGTTATCCGCCCGGCACCGAGAGTCATCGCGCCTCTATGTGGCTGGAACATACCCACCGCCGCGGCTGGCAGGCGGTGGCGGCCGTCCAGATAGACGCTGTCGACACTGTCGACACTGCCGACGCCCACCCGGGCGAGACAGCACCGCCGTTCGCCCTGAGCGGCGCGCCGCTGCTGGGGGTGGCCTACGGTTACTGCGGGGCGCCCGACCAGTGGTGGCAACAGCAGGTGGTCCACGGCTTGCGGAGCTCCAGCTTCGCCGAGTCCGACATCGCAGCGCTGATGACCAGCTACTTCGAGTTGACCGAGCTGCACATCGCGCCGCAGGCCCAGGGCCGCGGGCTGGGCGAGGCGCTGGCCCGGCGTCTGCTCGCCGGACGCGCCGAGGCAAACGTCCTGCTCTCGACACCGGAGACCAACGGCGAGGACAACCGTGCCTGGCGGCTGTACCGGCGGCTGGGTTTCACCGACATCATCCGCGGCTACCACTTCGCCGGCGACCCACGCGCGTTCGCGATCCTGGGTCGCTCGCTGCCGCTGTAGCGTCCGCGCAACCGCGCTATGCCTGTTCTGGCACCGGTTCTGGCACTATGACCTGATGCATCATCGCACCCGACGGCTGACCACCCACCGCCGCTTGGTCGCGCTGACGGTCTTGTTGCTGCTGATGACACCCATGGCGGCCGGGTGCGTACGCATCAGGGCGACAGTCACCATCTCACCCAACGACCAGGTGTCCGGGCAGATCGTTGCGGCGGCCAAACCGCGCAACGACAACGACGCCGGGCCGCAGTTCAGCCCCAACCTGCCGTTCAGCAAGAAGGTGGCGATCTCGGGTTACAACCGCGACGGCTATGTGGGTTCGCAGGCGGTGTTCTCCGACCTGACCTTCGCCGAGCTGCCGCAACTCGCGGATATGAACCCCGATGCTGCCGGGGTGAACCTGTCCCTGCGCCGAGCCGGCAACCTGGTGATCCTGGAGGGCCGGGTGGACCTGACCGCGCTCAGCGACCCATCGGCCGACGTGGAGTTGAGTGTCGCTTTCCCCGGTGAGGTGACCTCCACCAACGGCGAACGGGTCGGCGACGACGCGGTGGACTGGAAGCTCAAGCCGGGCGTGGTGAGCACCATGAGTGCGCAAGCGCGCTACACCGACCCGAGCACCCGTTCGTTCATCAACACCGCTCTGCGGCTGGGCATCTCGTCATTCGCAGTCGCCGGACTTGTAGCGCTGGTGGCTTGGCGAGGCCGCGACCAGTCCCCGCGGTTGCACAACGAGCGCGACGTTCAGGACCGATCGGGTGACCAGTAGGCGAGCATCTCCGCGAAGGTAGCGAAAGCCGCCGCCGAGACGCCGTATGCCGCCTCGAGGTGGACGCTCAGCGGAAAGCCGAGGCCGGCCACGCCGTCGACCACCCGCTTGTACAAATCGACCAGCAGCACACGCCGCGCAGCGGGTTCGCTGCCGGCCAGGACCTTGACGAACGCCTGCTCCTTCGCGACGGCGGCGTTGCCGGGATCCTGAATCAGCCAGTCGATCAAACCCACCGATGTCTCCGCCTTCGGTACGAAGCCGAACGACAAGAAGACCTCGGGCCGAAGATCGGTGTTGCGGGCGAACTCCGTCAAAAACCCCACAATCGCATCGGAGTACAGCAACTGGGTCAGCGCGAACGTCGCACCCCGAGTGCACTTGAAGCGCAAGCGGCCAATCTCATTGTCGCGGGTGGGAATCAGGATCACGCCTCGGTGCGGCACCAGCCCGCGAAACATCGACAGGGCGTCGGTCGGTGCGACACCCGAGCCCTCGCCGTCGGCCATGGTGCGCGGTACACCGACGAAAACAACGCCTTCGATGCCGGCCGCAGCCAGGTCGGTGAGCCGCTGACGCAGCTCCGACTCGCCGGAGAATGCAGTGACCTGGGTGCACAACCCTTTCATCGTCGGCAACTCCGGTTTGATGATCGACCAGAAGTCCAGCACGTCCAACTTCGGTTTCATCTCGACGGGGCGATCCTCCTCCTCTGCGATCATCCCAGGCATCATGACGTGCCGGATTCGGCCTTCGATGCCGGACTCCGCAGCGAACCGCAGCACCTTGCCGGCATCTTCGATCGCCTGCGCCGCCCCGCGATCCGCATTGGGCGGCACCAGCTCGACCGCGACGGTATTCAGGGTCACCAGCTCACTCCTCCTTCCAAACAGGTGGCAGACTCTACGCTGAGTGCACGCGGGGTTTAGCCCGCACCCCCGCAGACCAGAAAGGGGCGGCCCGCTGAGCGTCGAAGCAGCGGCACCGTCGGCTGTCGAGTTGGCAGGCGCCATCACCGACCGGTTGCGGGAGTATTTTCGCGCCCGCCGCCGTGACACCGCCTACATCGGCGCCGAGTACGAGCACCTGATCGCTGCTCTCGAGGAGTTCGTGCTTTGCGGCGGCAAGCGGCTCCGGCCCGCATTCGCCTACTGGGGCTGGCGTGCGGTGGCGGTCCGGGGCGCCCGAGATGCACAGGAGACTGAAGGGCAGGAGCTGCTGCTGTTCTCCGCCCTGGAACTGCTGCACGCCTGCGCGCTGGTGCACGACGACGTGATCGACGCGTCGGCGACTCGGCGCGGCGGCCCGACCACCCACCTGAAATTCGCCGCGTTGCACCGGGCCCGCGGCTGGCGTGGAGTGCCTGAGCAGTTCGGGATTTCGGCCGCCATTCTGCTCGGCGACCTGGCGCTGGTCTGGGCCGACGATATCGTCGCCGGGATCGGGCTTCCCCCCGACGCACACCGACGGGTGCGGCGGGTGTGGGCCGACATCCGCAGCGAAGTGCTGGCTGGGCAGTACCTCGACATCGTCGCCGAGGCCAGCGGGGCCGAGTCGATCGCGTCGGCGATGACCGTCAACACCTACAAAACCGCCTCCTACACCGTGGCGCGGCCGCTGCAATTAGGCGC